>JBIOZO010000266.1:0-8611 GCA_044871215.1 Gaiellaceae bacterium
CCGAGGGCAACCTCGTCTTCGCCGGGATCGACTACGCGGCGATCCTCGACCGCGCCGAGCAGGAGGCGGACGTGATCCTCTGGGACGGCGGCAACAACGACACGCCCTTCGTGAAGCCGAACGTCCACATCACGGTCGTCGACCCGCACCGCGCCGGGCACGAGCTTCGCTATCACCCGGGCGAGACCAACCTGCGCATGGCCGACGTGTGCGTCGTGAACAAGGTCGACAGCGCCGACCAGGAAGGCGTCGACGCGGTGCTCGACTCGATCCGAATTCACAACCCTGGCGCCAAGATCGTGCTCGCGGCGTCGCCCTTCCACGTCGAGGGCGACGTGGCGGAGATCGCGGGCAAGCGGGTGCTCGCGATCGAGGACGGCCCGACGCTGACCCACGGCGAGATGACCTACGGCGCCGCCGTCCTGGCTGCGAAGGCCAACGGCGCGGCCGAGCTGATCGACCCGCGCTCGGCGGCCGTCGGCTCGATCGCGACCACCTTCGAGGACTACCCCAACGTCGGTGCTCTGCTGCCCGCGATGGGCTACGGGCGCAAGCAGATGGACGACCTCAAGGCGACGATCGAGGCCTCGGACGCGGAGCTCGTGCTGATCGGGACGCCGATCGACCTGCGCAAGCTGATCGACTTCGACGTGCCGGCCATGCGGGTCACCTACCGGCTGCAGGACATCGGCGAGCCGACCGTCGCGGACGTTCTCGCCGAGCACGGCCTGATCGGCGACAAAGCCCTGGTTTGACGACCGTCGTCGCGCTCGGCGGGAACGCGCTGATGCGGCCCGGCGAGCGCGGCACGGCCGCCGAGCAGCGCGCGAACCTGCGCGAGGCGTGCGCGGCGCTGCGGCCGCTGCTCGACGACGAGCTCGTCGTCACGCACGGGAACGGCCCGCAGGTGGGCAACGAGTTGCTTCGGCAGGAGCGCGCGGCCGAAGAAGCGCCTCCACTGCCGCTCTACCTCGCGGTGGCGCAGACCCAGGCTGAGATCGGCGCGCTGATCGAAAGCGAGCTCGAGCCCGTCGCCGGGCGCCCGGTCGCCTGCCTGCTCACCCATGTCCTGGTGGCCGAGGACGACCCAGCGTTCAAGGAGCCGACGAAGCCGGTGGGGCCTTTCTACGACGAGGCGCAAGCCAAGGAGCTGAAGCGCGACCGCGGTTGGCAGGTCGTCCACGACGCGGGCCGCGGCTGGCGGCGGGTCGTGCCCTCGCCCAGGCCGCTCGAGGTGGTCGAGCTGGGCGCGATCCGATCGCTCCTCGCCTCGGGCTCGATCGTCGTCGCTGTCGGCGGCGGCGGCATCCCGGCCACCCGCCGCGGCGAGCACCTCGCCGGGATCGACGCGGTGATCGACAAGGACCGCGCGTCCTCCCTGCTAGCGCGCGAGCTCGGCGCCGAACGGCTCGTGATCCTGACCGAAGTGCCCGCCGTCTACCGCGGCTTCGGCACCGACTCGCAGGAGGAGCTGCGCGAGCTGTCGGTCGACGAGGCCGAGGCGCTCCTGCCGGAGCTGGCGGCCGGCTCGATGCGCCCGAAGGTCGAGGCGAGCGTCGAGTTCGCCCGCGCCACGGGCCGAGCGGCCCTGATCACCTCACCCGCCGCAGTGGGCGAGGCGATCGAGGGCCGCGCGGGCACGCTGATCCGCTAGTTCGGGGCCCCCAGGTACGGGAAGCCCGCGGGCAGCGTGTTGTCGGAGGGCACGCAGTCGGTGGTGACCGCACCCTCGGTGATCAGGCCGAGCTCCGTGTCGATCACGTCGTCGTTCGGCTTGCGCCCGTTCGGGAAGCCGGCCGAGCTGGACGTGTCGAGCGTGAGGATGTCCGGCAGGAGGAAGTTCGCGAGCCCTTGGATCTGCGCCGCGTCGTCCCCCGGGTTCGGGTCGGTTCCGTCGTTCAGGCTGAACAGCGTCGTGAGCGTGTCGACGACCTCGCCCCGCCACAGCGCCTGGTCGGCGGCCGGGCTCGAGTGGTTGAACGCGCTCTTTGCGGACGGCTTGCCATCGGAGACCCGGTCCGGCGGGATCGGGTTGTTCGGAATGAACACGGTCGCGATCGCAGGCCGGCCCATGCGGTCGATCTGCGTTCCGGGAACGCTGGTCGTGGCCCAGACGCCGATGTTCGACGAACCGCTCGTGAGCAGTGACGTCGGAAGCTCGACCACGAGCGACGACACGTTCCGATGCGCGAAGAAGTTCCGCTCCGGATGGGACGTCGCGGTCCCGCAACCAATCAGCGAGCCGGGGCCGAGGATGTTCAGGAATCCCGGCAGGTCGAAGAAGAACGGGTCGTCCCGCCGCCCGGCGAAGACGGTTACGCCGGCCTTCCGGTTGATCACGGGCGAGGCTCCGAACGGGGTCGAGCGGCCCGGCACGTGGACGCGGAACCGCCTGTGCACGCCGGGGTGCTCCCTGCGCAGGGCCCGCACGTCGAGGCCGAACTCCTGCGATCCGTCCTTCTTCGGCTTGCCGAAGCGGGCCTGCACCTCGACGTCGGCACGCGCGTCACCGTCGTTGTCGACGTTGAACGTGTAGGCGGCTGGCGCGGAGTGGCTCACCTGCGGGACTGCCTCCGCGAACGGGCGGTCCGGCCCCGGAGCGCTCTCGCCCGGGCTAGCAACCCCGTTCACGTTCAGCACCAGCACCGTGTTCCCCGGGTTCGACGGCGAACGGAACGCGTAGACGTCCGTCAGGTCGGTCTGGACGCTGCCGCCCGGCGGGGTCAAACCGGGGGCGTCGAGGTGGTCTGCGGCCTTCGCCGCCGACGGGCCTCGCTGCACGAGCAGCACAGCGAGCACGAGGCCGGCCAGCGCCGCGAGGAGCGCGGTGCCGGTCAGGATCCTCGGGCTCGTCATTCGATATGCCCTCATCCCTTCTCCCTTCGTGTAATCGGGTCTAGTGACGCTCCTGGTTCGCCCCACCCCGCAAACCGGTTCGAACCGATCCGGGCGGCCGGGCGAATCACCGGCGGTGATGAGGAAGCGGAGGGCATGGATCGGTGTGGGCGTGGCGCTTGCCGTCTCCGCCGCGCTGCTCTTCGGCGGCTCGGTTCGCGGCCCCTCGGGCCACTCGCTGCGCCTCGCCGCGATCGCCGGCCAGGCGCAAGCGGCGAACGACCAGGGCTCGCTCGGCCAGCTGCTCGCCGGCTTCTCGACCGGCGACACCGCGAAGTTCGTCGCGGGCCTGGAGCGGCGCGTCCGGCTGCACCCGCACGACGGTGAGACGCTGACCCTGCTCGGGCTCGCGTACCAGCAGCGAGCCCGCGAGACGGGCGACCCGACGTACTACGGGCTCTCGGGACTGGCGCTTTCGCGCGCCGGGCGCAACGATGCTCCGACGGCGCTGCTCGCCCAGGCCGAGGCCTCGCTCGCGAACACGCGCCACCGCTTCCGCTCAGGCCTCGCGCTCGCGCGCCGCGCGGTGCGGCTCGACCGCTACAACGCGTCGGCCTTCGGCGCGCTCGGCGACGCGCTGCTCAACCTCGGTCGCTACCGCGCCGCCTTCGCGGCGTACGACCGGATGGCAGTGCTCGCCCCGGGGATCGCCGGGTTCGCGCGCGTTGCCAACGCCCGCGAGCTGACCGGTCACCCGGAGGGCGCGATCTCAGCGCTGCAGCTTGCGCTCGAGTCGGACTCGACCGTCCCCGAGCAGGTCGCCTGGACGCAGGTGCAGCTCGGGAACGTGCGCTTCAACCACGGCGAGCTCGACGCTGCCGCCGGCGCGTACCGCGCTGCGCTCCGGCGATTCCCCGGCTACGTCCATGCGCAGGCCGGCCTGGCGCGCGTCGCGGCCGCGAGAGGCCGCTACGCGGTCGCGACCCGGATGCTCGAGCACGTCATCGGCGTCCTGCCGCTGCCGGCGTACGTGATCCTGCTCGGAGACGTCCGCCATGCGGCCGGCGACCAGGCCGGAGCGCGCCGCGAGTACCGGCTGGTGCAGGCGATCGAGCGCCTGTTCGAGGCCAACGGTGTCCGCACCGAGCTGCAGACGGCCCTGTTCGACCTCGACCACGGCCGCCACATGCGCGCCGCCCTCGCCCGCGCGCGGGCCGCGTACGCCTCGGCGCCCGGCGTCTATGCGGAGGACGCGCTGGCCTGGGGGCTCTTCCGCACGGGGAACTGCACGGCCGCGCGCGCCCACTCGATCCGGGCGCTGCGCCTGGGTACGCGTGACGCCCTGCTGATCTTTCACCGCGGGATGATCGAGCGCTGCCTCGGCAACCGGGCCGCGGGCGATGCGTTCCTCCGCCGCGCGCTCGCGACCAACCCGGGCTTCTCTCTGCTCTGGGCACCTGTGGCCAGGAGGCTGTTGCGATGAAGCGTCTCGCCCTGCTCGCCGCGGCGCTCGGCGCGCTGGCCCTGCCTGCGCTCGCGGCGGCGCACCCGCTCGGCAACTTCACGGTCAACCGGTTCAGCCGGGTCGAGACCTCGGGCCCGCGTGTCTACGTCCGCTACGTGCTCGACCTGGCCGAGATCCCCACCTTTCAGGCTGGACGGATCGACCCCCGCGCGTACGCGAGCCGCCTCGCGCGGAACGCCCACCTCGAGCTCGCCGGCCACCGAGTCAGCCTCGTACCCGTGCGGACGGCCCTCGCCCATCCTCGCGGCGCCGGTGGCCTGCACACGACGCGGCTCGAGGCGATTCTGCGCGGGCCGCTGATTTCCGGCCGCACGAGCGTCGTATATCGCGACGACAACTACCGCGACCGGATCGGCTGGAAGGAGATCGTGATCGGCGCCCGCACCCCCAGCGCCAGCCACGAGCTACGCGCGTACCCGAAGAGCCAGCTGCAGAGCCCGCTCGACGTCACGTCGGCCTCGGGCGAGCTCGAGCCCCGCAGCGGCGCGGACGCCGCGCCGGCGCTCTCGAGCGGCACGAGCCTCGAGGCGCCCGACCGCGTGGCGGACGCCGGCTTCGCGTCGCTCGTCGGCCGCTCGCAGCTGAGCCTCTGGGTGATCCTCGCCTCGCTCGGCGCCGCCCTCTTCTGGGGCGCAGCGCACGCGCTCTCGCCGGGACACGGGAAGACGATCGTGACCGCTTACCTCGTCGGCCAACGCGGAACGCCCCGGCATGCCGCCTTGCTCGGGCTGATCGTGACCGTCACGCATACGATCGGCGTGTTCACTCTCGGCCTCGTCACCCTCGCGCTCTCGCAGTTCATCGTGCCCGACCGCCTCTACCCCTGGCTGAACCTCGCTTCCGGGCTGCTCGTGGTCGCGATCGGCGCGTCGGTGCTGCGATCGCGCTGGAGCCACGCGCGCCGGCACCACCATCACCACCACCATGAGGACGACACGAGCCTGCGCTCCCTGTTCGCCGTCGGCGTCTCAGGAGGGCTGCTCCCCTGCCCGTCCGCGCTCGTGGTGCTGCTGGCCGCGATCTCGCTGCACCGAGTCGCGTTCGGCCTGCTGCTGATCCTCGCGTTCAGCGCGGGGCTCGCGCTCAGCATCACCGGGATCGGGCTCGCTGCCGTCCTGGCCCGGTCTGCCTTCCGGCGCGCCAGCTTCGAAGGCCGGCTCATGCGCCTGCTGCCCGCGGCGAGCGCGCTCGTGATCCTGGCCGCCGGGCTCGCCATGACCCTTCGAGCAGTCCCGAGGGTGAGCTGAGATGTTCGGCCTCGACGACTGGGTGGCGTCGTTCTCGGACGGCGCGACGCTCGCGCTCGTCTGCCTGGTCGCGATCGCGCTCGGCCTCCGCCATGCGACGGATCCGGACCACCTCGCCGCCGTTTCGACGCTGATCGCCGGCGCCCGCGAGCGCGCGACCGCCGCCGCGGCTCGTCTCGGTCTCTTCTGGGGGCTCGGTCACGCCACCACGCTGTTCGCCTTCGGCCTGCCGATCGTCCTCTTCCAGAGCTACCTGCCCGAGCGCGCGCAAGAGGCCGCCGAGACGACGGTCGGACTCGTGATTGTCGCTTTGGCCGTCTCGTTGCTCCTGCGCTGGCACCGCGGCGCCTTTCACGCGCACCACCACCCGCCGCGACGCGTTCGCTCGCCGCTGCAGGCCTACGGGATCGGGCTCGTGCACGGGATGGGGGGCAGCGCGGGCGTCGGCCTCCTGCTGCTGGCCTCGATCCACAACGCGGCGATTGCGGTGGCTGCGCTCGGCCTGTTCGCGCTCTTCACGGCGCTCTCCATGGCCGCGCTCTCGATCGGCCTCGGCTTCACGCTCGGGCGCGGCCGGATCGACCGCCTGTTCCCCACGCTTGCCCCGGCGCTCGGCCTCGTGAGCCTGTCCTTCGGCGTCTGGTACGCGCTGGGCGCCCTACACCTCGCGCCCTACTATCTCTAGATGGCGTCCGAACCGCACGACCTCGTCGCCGCCTACGCCATGGACGCGCTAGACGAGTACGAAGAGCGCGAATTCGAGCGGCATCTAGCTTCCTGCGAGCGCTGCCGTGAGGAGCTCGCGAGTCTCCGCGAGGCCGCGGCCGGGCTCGCATACGGCGCGGTTGGACCGGCGCCGCCACCCGAGCTGAAGCAGCGCATCCTGGCCGAGGCAAAGGCTGAGCGGCCGAACGTGATCCCGTTCCCGCAGCGCCGGAGGTGGGCGGCGCCGATCGCCGCAGCGGCGGCGCTCGCTGCCGCGTTCGCGCTCGGAGTGGGCGTCTGGGCGACGGCGCGGCCGAAGTCGAGCGACCCACTCGCGGCCGTGCTCGCGAAGCCCGGCGCGAAGGTCATGGCGCTCGGCGGGAAGGGGACCCTGGCCTGGGCGCCCGACGGCTCCGCCGCCCTCGCGCTGACCGTGCCCCGTGCGCCCGAGGGCAAGACCTACGAGGCGTGGGTGATCCGGAACGGCAAGGCCGCGCCCGCCGGCCTCTTCTCGAGCTCCGCCGTCTTCCGAATCGACCGGCCCGTCCCGCGCGGCGCGATCGTCGGCGTCACGCTCGAACGGTCCGGCGGGGTGAACGCTCCGACCAGCGCGCCGTTCCTCGCCACCGAGGCCGTCTCGTGACCGCGCTGGTGACCGTTCCCCCGCCGCCCGCCTCGCGCGACCTTGCGCGCCTGTCCGACGAAGCCCTGCTCTCGCTCGTCGCCAACTCGGACGAGGACGCGCTGGCCGCGCTCTACGACCGCTTCGGCCGCATCGCCTACGGGCTTGCGCTGCGAATCCTCCGCGACCCGGCGCTGGCTCAGGACGCTGTGCAGGAGGCCTTCCTCGGGGTCTGGCGGAACGCCGACCGCTTCCTCGCCGAGCGCGCCAAGGCGAGTACCTGGATTCTGACCCTCGTCCACCGCCGCGCCGTCGACCTCGTCCGCCGCGAGGATGTCCGCCGCGGCGAGCCGCTCGAGCGCGCGCCGGAGCCGGCCGACCCGCGCACGGCCGAGGACGAGGCGTCGCTCGGCTTCCAGCGCCGGCTCGTGCAGGAGGCGCTCTCGCAGCTGTCGCCCGAGCAGCGCGAGGCGCTCGAGCTCGGCTACTACGGCGGCCTCACCCAGAGCGAGCTCGCCGAGCGCCTCGGCCAGCCACTCGGGACGATCAAGAGCCGCATGTTCACCGGCCTCTCCCGCCTGCGCGACCTGCTCGACGAGGCGGGGCTCGAAGGCTCGTACCCGTAGAACGACGAAGGCGGCCCGACGGCCGCCTTCGGAGACAGGAAGCGAGCGACGGTTACTGCTTCGTCGCGGTGCCCTCGATCGTCTTCTGCTCGCCGACGCCGATCTGGATGCGGCGCGGCTTCGACTGCTCGGGCTTCGCGACACGCACCTCGAGCACACCGTCGCGGTAGTCGGCCTTGATCTGCTCCTCGTCGACTCCCTGCGGCAGCGCGATCGTCCGGCTGAAGGTCCCGAACCGCCGCTCGACGCGGTGCAGGCTCTCGTCCTCGAGCTCCCGCGTTCGCTCACGCTCCGCCGAGACGGTCAGCGCGCCGTCCTCGTACTCGAGCGAGATCCGGTCCTCGCCGACGCCCGGCAGGTCGAAGGCGAAGACGAGCTCGCTCTCGGTCTCCCACACGTCCAGTGCGGGAACCCATGTCCGCGGAGCGACGCCGATGCCGTTTCCGGTGAAGGTGTTCATGAGACGACCCATCTCGTTGTGCAGCGTCGCGATCTCGCGAAGCGGCTCCCAGCGAACCAACGTGGCCATGGTTTCCCTCCTTTCGACTACTGATGCGTAGCGCAGGATAAAACCTGAGCGTCACGCTGTCAAGTTCCCGCAAAGTAGCATCGGCAAACCACATGGCCACCGTTTCGGACACGCTCAAGGGCCGCAGCTTCACCCGAGTCGCCGACTGGAGCCGCGGCGAGCTGCTGTCGGTGCTCGACCTCGCCGACGACCTCAAGGGGCGCCAGGCGAGCCGCGAGGAGCACCATCTCCTTTCCGGCCGCACGCTGGCGATGATCTTCCAGAAGCCCTCGACGCGCACTCGCGTGTCGTTCGAGGTCGGCATGACGCAGCTCGGCGGGCACGCGCTCTACCTCGCGGCCGGCGACCTCCAGCTCGGCCGCGGCGAGACGCTGAAGGACACCGCGGTCGTCCTCTCGCGCTACGTCGACGGGATCATGATCCGGACCTTCGCCCAGGACGACGTCGAGGAGCTCGCCGAGCACGCCTCGATCCCGGTGATCAACGGCCTCACCGACAGCTCGCACCCGTGCCAGGCGCTCG
>JBIOZO010000267.1:0-10205 GCA_044871215.1 Gaiellaceae bacterium
AGCGCAAGGGCCTCGGCGTCGCGGCCGGCGAGCCGCTCTACGCACTGCGCAGCGAACCCGAATCGAACGCTGTCGTCGTCGGCCCGCGCGCGGCGCTCGCAACCACGGAAGTTTCGGTCCGCGGCCGGCTGCACCTGGATGTCAACCGCGCCGAGGCAAAATTGCGCTACCGCTCGCCGGCCGTCGGCGCGAGCGTCACGAGAACCGAGGGTGGGTTTCGGCTAGGGCTGGAGGAGCAGGTGTACGGCGTTGCGCCCGGCCAGGCCGCGGTGCTCTATGCCGACGGAGCCGTCGTCGGCGCCGGGACGATCCTGGCGGATCCTTCCGAAACCGTCACAGCGGTTTCGCCGTTTGCATCGGAGGGCGCATGAAGGGCGACATGATCAAGCTGACCATCCCACGTGAGCAGCCGTTCAACGAGGTGGCGCACCTCGTGATCGGCGGCGTGGCGGCGCGGCTGAACCTGACCTTCGAGAGCATCGACGACCTCGAGACCGCGCTCGACGCGGTGCTCGAGCACGCTCCGGCGGACGGCGAGGTAACGGTCGAGCTGATGCTCGACGACGGCGCGATCGTCACGCGGGTCGGCCCGTTCTCGACCGAATCGTTACGCGCCGAGCTCGACCGCGACGAAGACGTCGTCGGGCTGCGCCGGATCCTCGACACCGTCGTCGATCGCTACGAGCTGGGCGGCGACGGCTGGCTGGAGATGACCAAGACCACGGACGGCGCCGGCTGATGCAGCAGAGCGACAAGGTCCTGCTGCGCCGGTACCACGAGCAGGGTGACCTCGCCGCCCGGGAGCAGCTGATCGAGCAGTACATGTCGCTCGTTCGGTCGCTCGCGAGACGCTACTCCTACCGCGGCGAGCAGCTCGAGGATCTCGTCCAGATCGGCGCGATTGGCCTGATCAAGGCGATCGACCGCTTCGACGTCAACCGCGGCGTCGAGCTGACGACCTACGCGACCCCGAACATCATCGGCGAGATCAAGCGGCACTTCCGCGACCGCGGGTGGTCGGTGCGCGTGCCGCGCGGCCTGCAGGAGCTGAACATCCAGCTCTCGCGCCTGATCGAGGAGCTGACCGTCCAAAACGGGCGCTCGCCGACGATCCCCGAGCTGGCGAAGGCGGCGGGGGTGACGGACGAGGAGGTCCTCGAGGCGCTCGAGAGCGGCCGCGCATACACGTCCCTCTCGCTCTCGGCCGGGTCGGGCGGCCACGACGACGACGGGGAGCTGGACCCGCTCGAGTCGCTCGGCACCGAGGAGCATCAGTACGAGGTCTCCGAGGATCGCGCCGTGCTCGAGCCTGGCTTCCGCGTCCTCGACGCGCGCGAGCGGAAGATCCTCCACCTGCGCTTCTTCGAGGGGCTGACGCAGTCGCAGATCGCCCAGCAGGTCGGCATCTCGCAGATGCACGTGTCGCGGCTGATCCGCCGCTCGCTCGAGAAGATCCGCGAGGAGATCGCGGCCGAGCAGTCCGCCTGACCGTCCCTCGTTCGAGGGATTTGCGCCCACTTTCGGCGCAGAGCAGTCACTCTGAGAGCACAACCAGGCGATCCTGTCCTCTTCTGTGGCCCGCCACCTGCCGGTCAGCAGGCAAAGGAGCGTTATGCCGGGTTGGGCCGTCGTCATCCTCGTCGTTCTCTGTGTGTGGTTCGCCGTCGAACTGGGCTTCGCCGTGGCCTCGGGTCGCCTGGTGAAACCGCTCGACGAGTCGCTCGACGACGAGGCGCCCGTAGCCCCACGGCCTTCGGCGCGCCCTGCGATCGTTCCGGCGTCGGCCGGGTCGGTCCGCACGACCCGCCGCCGGATCCTGCTCGTCGACGACGACCCGAGCCTGCGCCTGCTGCTGCGCGCAACGCTCGGCTCGGGCGAGGGCACGATCGAGGAGGCCGGCTCGGCCGAGGAGGCGCGTGAGCTCGCGCGCTTCTGGCGTCCGTCGCTGGTGATCCTCGACGTCGGGCTGCCGGGGATGAGCGGCCTCGCCTTCTGCAAGGCTCTGACCGAGAACGAGGTCTACGACTCGCCGCAGGTGATCCTGCTCACGGGCGGGGAGATCGGCCCCGGGGAGGCCCGAGAGGCGGGCGCGGCGGCTTTGCTCCGGAAGCCCTTCAGCCCGCTCGACCTGATCGGGACGATCGATCGGGTCGTCGAGGGCCTGCCGCAGATGCCCGCCGCAGGCGGCGAGCCGGAGGTCACCGACCAGCTCCTGGCCTACGCACGCGACCTGGGACAGGTCGTCCAGACCGAGCGGGCACAGCGACGGCTGCTGCAGCACGCCTACCGCCAGACGGTCACGGCGCTGACCGACGCCCTAGAGGCCCGCAGCGAGGCAACGGGCCACCACGCGCAACGTGTCCACCGCTACGCACTGGAGCTGACCGATGCAGTCGAGCCCGACCTGCTCGAGGATCCGAGCCTCGAGTACGGCTTCCTGCTCCACGACGTCGGCAAGATCGGGATCCCCGACGCCGTGCTCGAGAAGCCCGGGCCCCTCAGCGACGAGGAGGTTCAGCTGATGCGGCGGCACCCCCAGATCGGGGCCGAGCTGCTCTCGGACGTGCCGCTGCTGGACGGCGAAGGGCTTCAGGTCGTCCGCTTCCACCACGAGCGCTGGGACGGGAGCGGCTACCCGAACGGCCTGCACGGCGAGGAGATCCCCCTTGGCGCGCGAATCTTTGCGGTCGCCGACGCGCTCGACGCGATGACGACCGACCGCCCGTACCGCGACGCGCGGAGCTGGGACTACGCGCTGGACGAGATCTTGCGCGGGAGCGGGTCGCAGTTCGATCCGCGTGTCGTCGGGGCACTGGCGCTGCGGGAGCGCCGGCTGCACCGGACGCAGCACGACCTCGCGCGCATCGCCTGACGACCGGGCCGGGGCGTGAAAGCGCCGCCCGTAGAATCGAGCGCATGCGAACCACCGCCGAGCTGCGCGCGGGCTTCCGCGAGTTCTACGAGTCCAAGGGCCACGAGTTCCGGCCGTCGGCCTCGCTTGTGCCACGCGCCGACGACCGCTCGACCCTGCTGATCTCGGCCGGCATGCAGCCGCTGATGCCCTTCTTCCTCGGCCTCGAGGATCCGCCGGCGCCGCTGCTGACGACCGTGCAAAAGGTCTTCCGGACGCCCGACATCGACGATGTCGGCCTGAACAAGCGAACGCTGACCTTCTTCGAGATGCTCGGCAACTTCTCGTTCGGCCAGTACTTCAAGGAAGGCGCGGTCGAGTTCGCCTGGGAGTTCATGCTCGAGCGGATGAAGCTCGACCCCGAGCGGGTCTGGGTGACGGTCTTCGCCGGCGATGCCGAGCTCGGGCTCGGCGAGGACGAGGTCGCCGTGCGCGCCTGGGAGGCTGTCGGTCAGCCGCCCGAGCGCATCGTGCGCCTGCCGCGCGCCGACAACTTCTGGTCGGTGGGCGGCCCCGGGCCGTGCGGCCCGGATTCGGAGATGTTCTTCGACTGGGGCGAGGACGTCGGCTGCGGCCGCGCCGAGTGCGCGCCGGGCTGCGACTGCGACCGCTTTCTCGAGTTCTGGAACCTCGTCTTCATGGAGTTCGAGCTTCACGCCGACGGCACGCTCACCCCGCTGCCCGAGCAGAACATCGACACGGGCCTCGGCCTCGAGCGCGGCGCGCGGATCCTCCAGGGCGTCGACTCGGTCTACGACACCGACGGCTACCAGGAGATCATGGGCTGGATCGCCGACAAGTCGGGCGTCGCCTACGGCGAGAGCGAGCGCGCTACGAAGGCCCACCGGATCCTCGCCGACCACGGGCGGGGGATGACCTTCCTCGTCGCTGATGGCGTCACGCCCTCGAACGAGGGCCGCGGCTACGTCATGCGGCGTGTGATCCGCCGCGCGGTGCTGCAGGCCGGCCGGATCGGGCTCGAGCCGCCGTTCCTGGCCGGGCTCGCCGGCGTCGTCGTCGACCGGATGGGCGACGCGTACCCCGAGCTGGCGAGCGCTCGGGGCGAGATCGAGCGCGTGCTGGTCGAGGAGGAGCAGCGGTTCGGCGAGACGCTCGCACGCGGTCTCGCGCTGTTCGAGGAGGCGGCGGAGGACGGCGCGATCGACGGCGAGGAGGCGTTCCGGCTGCACGACACCTACGGCTTCCCGCTGGAGCTGACCGAGGAGCTGGCCCGCGAACGCGGCCTTCCGGTCGACGAGGACCGGTTCCACGCACTGATGGAGGAGCAGCGCCAGCGCTCGCGCAAGGCCGCGCCCGACGTCGAGGTGCGCGTGTCGAGCGACGCCCGCAGCGAGTTCGCCGGCTACGAGAAGACGGAGACGCTGACCGCGATCCTCGCCTACGAGGACCTCGGCGACGGACGCTTCCAGGCCAAGCTCGAGCAGTCGCCGTTCTACCCAGCCGGTGGCGGGCAGGTCAGCGACGCGGGTTTCATCGAGGACGAGGAGTCCGGCGCGCGCGCCGAGCTGCTCGAGGCGACCCGGTTGCCCGACGACGACCAGGTGCTCACCTTCCGGGGCGAGGGCTTCGCGGCCGGGATGCGCGTACGCGCCGTCGTGCCGTGGAGCGTGCGCTTCCCGACGATGGCCAACCACACGGCCACCCATCTGCTGCACAAGGCCTTGCAGGAGGTGCTCGGCGACCACGCGCGCCAGGCCGGCTCCGCGGTGCGGCCGGACAAGCTGCGCTTCGACTTCGCCCACCCGCAGGCTGTCACGGACGAGGAGCGCGCCGAGGTCGAGCGCCGTGTCAACGAGGCGATCTTCCGCAACCTGCCGGTGCGCGCGTACATCGTCCCGATCGACGAGGCGAAGCGGCTCGGCGCGATGATGCTCTTCGGGGAGAAGTACGGAGACGAGGTGCGCCTCGTCGATATCGCGGGCTACTCGCGCGAGCTCTGCGGCGGCACGCACGTGCGCTCGACCGCCGAGATCGGGCCGTTCGTGATCACGTCGGAGAGCTCGGTCGGCTCGGGCACTCGCCGCATCGAGGCCGTCACCTCGGGCGAGGCCTACGCGCTGCTCCACGGCCGCGCGGAGGAGGCGGTCGAGTTGCGCGCCGAGCTCGAGCGGGAGCGGAATGAAGGCCCCGCGCGCGTCGAGAAGGCCGAGGTGAACGTCGAGCCGCGTAGCGACGAGGCGATCGGCGGCGTGAACGTCTTCGTCGGCCAGGCGGCCGGCGTCAACGCGGACGCGCTGCTCGAGGAGTCCGACCGGATCAAGCAGTCACGGGCGCCGGCCGCGGTGGTGCTCGGCGCCGCCGAGGACGGCCGGGTGCATCTCGTCGCCAACTTCGACCAGTCGCTTGAGGGCCGGCTCGACGCGGTCGCGGTGATCAAGGAGGCCGCGGCCGAGGTCGGCGGGGGCGGCGGCGGCCGCGCGACGATGGCGCGCGCCGGCGGCCGCGACCCGGGGAAGCTCGGCGACGCGCTCGCGAAGGCGGAGGAGGCCCTGCGCAGGGCGCTCGCGTGAAGGTCGTCGCACTGGACTACGGCTCCGCGCGCACGGGCGTCGCGGTTTCCGACCCGACGGGCACGATCGCCCGCCCGATCGGCGTCGTCGAGCGCGCCGCCAGCGCGGACGGGCTCGAACGGCTCGCGCGGATCGTCCGGGAGCAGGAGGCGGAACGCGTGGTCGTCGGGTTGCCGCTGACCCTGCGTGGTGAGCACGGGGCACAGGCCCGCGAGACCGACGCCTTCGTCGAGGCCCTTCGCGCCGCGATCGACGTCCCGGTCGAGAGCTACGACGAGCGGTTCACGACCGGCCTCGCGGCGAGCGTCGGCTCCGACGAGGCGCCCGAGGACGCGCGCGCCGCCGCCCACCTGCTGTCCAGCTACCTCGCGTGGTCGAGCGCCGGCCGGGCGTGATGCCGCCGCGGCCCCGGCCGCCGCAGCGGACGCCTCGGTCGGTGGTCTACCGCCGCCGGGTGGTCGCGCTCGGCCTGCTGGTCGCGGGCTTCGTGGCGGCGTTCTTCGCGGTGACCAGCATCGGCGGCAACGACAAGGCCAAACAGCCCACGACGACGGCAGTCGCCGTCGCTCCGAAGCCGTTCCGGATCGTCTTCCCGGAGGGCTTCACCCGCCGGCAAATGGGCGCGCGCGTAACGGCGGTCGCGCAGATCGCCAGGCGCGAGCGGGGAAAGCGCGTCCGAATCACGCAGCGCGCCTACCTGGCGGCCACCGCCCGGCCGCGCCGGCAGCCCGGGTTCGGCGTCAAGGCGTACCCGCTCGAGGGCTTCCTCTTCCCGGCCACCTACGACTTCACCGCCCGCGAGACGTCGCCGCAGCTCGTCGCCGCGCAGCTGAAGGCGTTCCGCGCCAACTGGGCGAAGCTCAACCTCGCCTACGCGCGCTCGAAGAACCTCACGCCGTACGACGTCCTGATCATCGCTTCGCTGATCGAGAAGGAGACGCCCGCGCCGGAGGAGCGCCAGCTCGTCTCGGCGGTGATCTACAACCGGCTCCACGCGCGCATGAACCTCGGCATCGATGCGACGACGCGCTACGGGCTGCACGTACCGCCCACCGAGTCGCTCACCCAGTCGGAGCTCGAGAGCGACAACCCGTACAACACGCGCAACGTGGACATCACCGGCCTGACGCCGACTCCGATCGCCAACCCTGGGCTGGCCGCGCTGCAGGCTGCGGCGCACCCGGCGAAGGTGAACTACATCTACTTCGTCGCGAAGCCGGACAAGAAGCACCACTTCTTCACGGCCGACTTCGCCGCGTTCGAGCGCTACAAGGCCGAGCACGGCTACGGATGAGTCGCTCGCCTGTGGCTCGCTCCCGTGGGGGAAACCCTGTTCCCCCCACGAGCCCCCTTCTCCATAGAACCGGGGGAACCGCCCGGTTCCCCCGGGGGCCCCTTCCCCTGCTCATCGGCCAGGCAACTGGCCGATGAGTCACCGCGTCGCGCTGCTCGGCAAGCCGGTGGCGGAATCGCTCTCGCCGGGGATGCAGAACGCGGCGTTCGAGGCGGCCGGGCTCGACTGGAAGTACGTGGCGCTCGAGGTCGAGCCCGAAGATCTCGAGGCGACGGTTCACGAAGGCTGGGCCGGGGCGAACATCACCATCCCGTACAAGCGGGCCGCGACCGCGCTCTGCGACGAGGCCGACGGCGAGGCGGTGAACACGCTGGTCTTCCGCGACTCGCGGGTCCTCGGCTTCAACACGGATGTGGAGATCGTCGCCGGGATCGAGGCGAAGCGGGTCTGCCTGATCGGCGCAGGCGGGGCGGCGACGGCGCTGCTGCCCGGCCTGCCGGGCGAGGTTCGCGTCTTTTCGCGCGGCGGCGACTGGCCCCCTGACGCCTCCGGCGCCGACCTGATCGTGAACGCGACCCCGGTGCGCGACGAGCTGCTCGTCGAGCCGCGGGCGGAGCAGACGGTGGTCGACCTCGCCTACCGCGCGGACGGCACCCCGACCGCGCTCGTCGCCGCCGCCCGGGACGCGGGGTGTGAGGTGGTGGACGGCCTGGAGGCGCTCGTGCGCCAGGGCGCGGCCTCGTTCGAGCTCTGGACCGGGCGACCGGCCCCTGTTGGCGCGATGCGCAGCGCCCTAGGCTTAGCGAAATGACGCTCACGCTCTCGACGGCCGGCGAGTCGCACGGGCCTGCGCTCGTGGCGATCGTCGGCGGCCTGCCGGCGGGGCTGGGACTCGATCGCGAGGCGATCGACGCCGATCTCGCCCGTCGCCAGCAGGGCTACGGCCGCAGTCCGCGGCAGCAGCTCGAGCAGGACACGGTCGAGGTGCTCGCGGGCCTGCGGCACGGGCGCACGCTCGGCACGCCCCTCGCGCTCGTCGTTCGCAACCGCGACCACAAGAACTGGACCTGGGGGATGGACCCGTGGCCGCCCGAGGGCGAGGCGTCGGGCAAGGGCTCGAAGCCGGTGACCCTGCCGCGTCCGGGCCACGCCGACCTGGCGGGCTCGCTCAAGTACGGGCTGGCAGATGCCCGGGACGCGCTCGAGCGGGCGAGCGCGCGGCAAACCGCGGTGGCGGTGGCCGCGGGCGCGGTCGCGAAGGCACTGCTCGCCTCGATCGAGGTCGCGGTGGAGAGCCGCGTCGTGACGGACGACCTCGAGGGGCGGATCGACGAAGCCCGGGCTGATCGCGACACCGTCGGCGGCGTGGTCGAGGTGGTCGCGAGCGGCGTGCCCCCGGGGCTCGGCTCGTACGCCTCGAAGGACGAGCGGCTCGACGCGCGGCTGGCCGCGGCGCTGATGGGCATCCAGGCGGTCAAGGGCGTCGAGCTCGGCGCCGGCTTCGAGCTGGCCGGCCGGCGCGGATCGGCGGCGCACGACGAGATCCTCGCGCGCGACGACGGGACGCTCTACCGCGAGACGAACTTCGCCGGCGGGCTCGAGGGCGGAGTCTCGAACGGCGAGCCGGTCGTCGCACGCGCGGCGATGAAGCCGCTGCCGACGCTGATGCGGCCGCTCCGCTCGGTCGACCTCGAGACCGGCGAGCCCGGCGAGGCGCTGGTCGAGCGCAGCGACGTCGCCGCGGTCGAGGCTCTGGCCGTCGTCGCCGAGGCGGCGGTTGCGTTCGAGCTCGCACGGGCCGCCCGGGAGAAGTTCGGCGGCGACTCGATCGCGGACTTCGTCGCCGCCTGGCGCGCGTACGTGGAGCGAATCCCGTGGCGCACGCCCTAGAGCGCCACCTCGCCCTCGTCGGCTTCATGGGGGCGGGGAAGTCGACCCTCGGCATGCAGGTCGCGGACCGGCTTGGGCGGCGATTCGTCGACCTCGACCGCGAGCTCGAGCGCTCGCTGCGGCAGACGATCCCGCAGTTCTTCCGCGAGCGTGGGGAGTCGGAGTTCCGTGCGCTCGAGGCCGACGCGGCGCTCGAGACCCTGCGCAAGGAGCGCCCGGCGGTGGTCGCGCTCGGCGGCGGCGCGGTCGAGACCGAGGCGATCCGGCGCGCCCTGCGCGAGACGGCGCTGACGGTGCACATCGACGTCGATCCCTCGACTGCATGGACGCGCGTCGGCGGCGGCGACCGGCCGCTGGCCCAGGACGAGGCGAGCTTCCACGGGCTGCACGAGCGTCGCGCGCCGCTCTACTCAGAAGCCGCGGACGCGGTCGCGCGGGACGTCGAGGGCATCGTGCTCGCGGCAGCAGGGATCGTCGCCGAGGAAAGTCTGCTCGCCCGCCTGCCGGAGCTGGTGGAGGGCGAGGTCGAGGTGCTCGCCGACGCGACGGTGCTCGGCCTCTACGGCTCGCCACTGGAGGCACCGGTGCACGCCCTTCGCGGCGGTGAGGAGGCCAAAAGCCTCGGCGCGGTCGAGCGCCTATGGCGCGACTTGCGGATCGGGCGCGACGGGACGATCGTCGCCTTCGGCGGCGGCTGCACGACCGACGCGGCCGGGTTCGCCGCGGCGACGTACCTGCGCGGCGTGCCCTGGATCGCCGTGCCGACGACGCTCGTCGGCCAGGTCGACGCGGCGATCGGCGGGAAGACCGCCGTCAACCTGCCCGAGGGCAAGAACCTCGTCGGGGCGTTCCATTGGCCCGAGCAGACTGCGATCGACCCGGCACTGCTGGAGACGCTGCCCGAAAGCGAGCGCCGGGCCGGGATGTCAGAGGTCGTGAAGACAGGTCTGCTTGCCGGCGAGCCGCTCTGGGAGCTGCCGCAGGACGAGCTCGTCCGCCACTGCGCCGCGTACAAGGCGGCCGTCTGCCTGCGCGACCCCTACGAGCGCGGCGAGCGGGCGGTGCTGAACCTCGGCCACACGTTCGCGCACGCGCTCGAGGCGGCCGGCGACTACTGCGGGCCCAGCCACGGCGAGGCGGTCGCGCTCGGTCTGCTAGCGGCCTCGCGCCTCTCCGGCCTCGACCCCGCGCCGGTCGAGCAGGTGCTCGCGCCCCGACCGGTGCGCGTCGACCGCGACGCCGCGTGGGCCGCGCTCGCGCGCGACAAGAAGTCGGTCAACGGCCGGCCACGGCTCGTTCTGCTCGAGGCGCCGGGCAAGCCCATCACCGGCGTCGAGCTCCCCGAGGACGAGGTGCGTGCCGCCCTCGACGCGCTGATCGCCGACTAGAGTCGCCGCGTGCGTGTCGCGATCCTGAACGGCGTCAACCTCGACGTCCTCGAGCGCCGCGACCCGGAGGTCTACGGCGGGCTCAGCCTGAATCAGCTCGAGACCCGAATCTACGAGTGGGCTAAGGGGCTCGAGCTGACCGCCGACTGCCGCCAGACGAACAGCGAGGCGGAGTACGTCGGCTGGTGCCA
>JBIOZO010000268.1:0-11917 GCA_044871215.1 Gaiellaceae bacterium
TGGCGTCGTGGTACCGCGACCTGGTAGCCGCGGCGGCCGGTGCCGAGAAGGCGCTCGTCCACGTCGATCGCGCCGACGAGCTACGCGAGGACGGGAGCCTCGAGCGGCTCGAGGGCGCGCAGCTCGCTGCGGAGCTCGTCCGCGAGACCTGGCGGCGTTTCGAGGAGTTCCAGCTCTCGCCGGCGCTCGCGTTCGAGGCGCTGTTCGTCCAGCTTCGTCGCGCCTTCGCGTGAGGACGACGCAACTCGGCGCGACCGGGCTGGAGATCAGCCGAGTGGGCTTCGGCGCCTGGGCGATCGGCGGCGCCGAGTACGACTGGGGCTGGGGCGAGCAGGACGACGAGCAGTCGATCGCCGCGATCCACCGCGCGCTCGAGCTCGGCGTCAACTGGATCGACACGGCTGCCCAGTACGGCTTCGGTCACTCCGAGCAGGTCGTCGGTCGCGCGCTCGAAGGCCTCGACGAGCCGCCGTTCGTCTTCACGAAGGGCGGCCAGCCCGAAGGCCCGGGCCGCACGACCTTGCAGACGCTCCGGCGTGATTCGCTGAAGCGGGAGTGCGAGGCGAGTCTGCGCAGGCTCGGCGTCGAGGCGATCGACCTCTACCAGATCCACTGGCCGATCCCGGACGAGGAGATCGAGGAGGGCTGGGCGGCGCTAGTCGAGCTGAAGGAGGAGGGGCTCGTCCGGCACATCGGCGTCTCGAACTTCTCGGTCGAACAGCTGCGCCGCGCGCAGGCGATCGCGCCTGTCGAAACGCTTCAGCCGCCGTACTCGCTGCTCGACCGCGAGGTCGAGGAGGCGATCCTGCCGTTCTGCGAGCGCGAGGGGATCGGGGTGATCGTCTACTCCCCCATGGCCTCCGGGATGCTGACCGGGAAGATGACGCGCGAACGGATCGAGGGACTGCCGGACGACGACTGGCGGCGGCGCAGCGATCGTTTCCGCGAGCCGCAGCTCTCGCGGAACCTCGAGCTGGTCGAGCGCCTGAAAAGTGTCGGTGAGCGTCACGGCGTCTCGCCGGGCGCGGTGGCGGTTGCATGGACGCTCCGGAACCCGGCCGTGGACGGCGCGATCGCGGGCTTCCGGCGGCCGGATCAGGTCGAGCCGATCCTGGCGGCGGCCGACCTCGAGCTCGGCGTCGACCTCTAGCGGAACCCTCCGCGCGGAAGCGGTGTAGTCGCAGCGATGGCGAAGCTCGCGCTGCTGAGCATGGCCCTGGCGACGGTCGTCTGGCCTCACGTCGTCGCGCGCATCCCGACCGGCGCCTCGCCCGGCGGCGCGACCGTTGCCTACGGGGCGGTGTGGGTCGCCAACGACGGCTCGGGGACGCTGGCGCGGATCGACCCGGCGACGAACCGGGTCACGCGCCGCGTGCGGCTGCGGCCGGGCCTCTTCTCGGTCACGCACGGCTTCGGCGCGCTCTGGGCGGTCAACTACAAGACGGGCGCGCTCTCGCGGGTAGACCCGACTTCAGGCCGCGTTCGTACCGTCCGGGTCGGCGGCGTGCCGTTCGACGTTGCGGGGGCGTTCGGCCGGGTCTGGGTGACCGCGTGGGAGGCCGGCCGGCTCATCGAGGTCGACCCTCGCTCGCTGCGAGTCGTCCGCCGGATCGCGATCGGGCCGCGGCCGACGGGGCTGCACGTCGTAGGCGGTGCTCTGTGGGTCGGCTTCGGGCGCTCGGCCACCGCGATCGCGCGCCTCGATCCGAAGAGCCGTAACGTCGAGCGAGTGCCGGTCGGGGTGCGCGCTCCGTCGTGGTTCGTCAGCGGGGCGCCCGGGCTCTGGATCCAGGCGGCCGACAACGTGCTGGTCCACGTCCAGCGCGGGAAGGTGACCGACCGGCTCACGTTCGGGCGCACTCTCGCGCAGGGCGCGCTCGCTCCCGACGGGACGATGTGGATCCCGGACAAGGAGCAAAGCGTTGTCTACCGGGTCGACCCGGCGACGGCCCGCGTGCTCGGCTCGTTCCCGGCCGGGCCCGGAGCCTTCCTCGCGCTCCGCGCGCACGGCTCGATGTGGGTGACGAGCTACGCCGGCTCGGACGTCTGGCGGTTCGCGGGCTAGGCGATGCTGGCGCGGCGGCGGTCGCCTTCGACCGCGTCTATCGCCCAGTGCGCGACGAGGTTCACGGCCCAGATGACGATCACCACGCCGACGTAGGTCCAGAACCCGTCGATCGAGAAGTTCGGCGCGATCCATTCGGCGAGCGCGACCATCGCGATGTTGATCACCAGGTAGAAGAGCCCGAGCGTGAGGATGATCAGCGGCAGCGTCAGGATTGCCAGGATCGGCTTCAGGACGGCGTTCGCGATGCCGAGGACGAGGGCGCCGATGAAGTACGCCCAGAAGCCGTGAAGGCTGACGCTGTCCCAGATCGCGTTGGCCACCCAGAGGGCGAGCGCGTTGACGCCGATCGCAATCGCTATGCGGGCCAGGAGCACGTCGGGGAGTCTACGGGACCGGCGATACACTTCAAAGCGCGCCGACGTAGCTCAGCTGGTAGAGCACTTCACTCGTAATGAAGGGGTCCCCGGTTCGAGTCCGGGCGTCGGCTCTCACACGTCACCTCGGCCGGCGCCGTTTCCGCCGCCGCTTCTCGGGATCGAGCCAGTTCTCCGGCCAGAGGAAGACCTTCAGGTTGGCAACCCAGGTGCGGAAGGAATGCATCCACTGCCACACGCAGCGGGTTCTACAGGCTCAGGATGACGAAAGGCCCGCCGGAGCGGGCCTTTCAGCGCACGAGTAGCGCGGCTCTAGCGCTGGCAGATCAGCCAAGCGTCGTCGAGCGTGCGCGGGTTGTCCTGGTCGCCGTTCTCGATCACGAGCTCTGCCTTCGGCGCGAAGAACGGGACGCCGCCGGTCGACGAGAAGTACCAGACGTTTCCGGTCCGGATCCCGCCCGTGTTGCCCTGCTGGTCGCCGATGCTCGTGCCGGTGACCGAGGTCCGGATGAAGACGTCCGAGTTGGCGAGGCTGAGCTCGCCCGGCTTGATGAAAGCGGCCAGCGCGCGGCAGTCGGACGTGTCCTGGAAGCCGGTGTTCAGCGCGAAGTTCTTCGGCAGCTCGACGTTCGACGCCACGTGCATCACCCGCTGCGTGGCGCTGGCCACGCTGACGGTGCCGCTCACCGGGATGCTGCCGTTCGTGACGTTGACGTTGGCCGTGCCCTGCTCATGAACGGCCGCGGTGCCCTGCTCGTGCACACGGATGTTGTTGTTGCCGTCCCGGTTTTGCTCGGTCACAGGCACCGGGTTCGTCGCGTCGTTTCCGACGATCACGTTCATGAACGGCGTCGCCGCCGACGCGATCGGCTCGTGCAGCGCGGTGGCGCCGAGCGCCGCTCCGCAGACGACCAGCAGCACGCCGGCCAAGACTCCCCTACGCATGTATCTCCCTCCCTGGTCACGACCGGCGCCAACGCCGGCGCCGACCCTCACCCACGACCCTAGGTCGGAGTCCGGCCCAGGTAAAGAGGACCTAGCGGGAGGGCGGGCGCTTCGGCGGGCGGGCGGTGGGCGGCGCCTCGCCGGTGAGCACGCCCCATGCCTTGGCGGCGACACGGCGCGCGCCCAGGGCGGCAACCGCCCCGAGCGCGCCCGTGAAGACCATCCACGCCCGTTCCTTGCGCGCTTCCTTCTTCGGGTCGCGCGTGAGTCCGACCCACAGCGCGCCCAGGTCGGTTCGCAGCTCCTCGAGCTGCTCCGAGAGAACGTCGCTGCGGGATGGCATCAGGTCGTCGACCCCGTCGCCTTCTGGCCGGCGTCGATCTCGCCGCGCCACTCGCCACTCTCGGTACCGCGGCTCTCGATCAGCTCCTTGAAGCGGCCCAGGTCGCCCTTGATCCGCTGCTTGTCGAGCCCCGCGGCAGAGCCGAGCTGCTCGATCGGCCCCTCGGTCTTGTAGCTCATTGAGAGACGGATCAGTGTCCTCGACTCGCCCAGCGGCTCGAAGCTGACGGTGCCGCGCGTCTTCTTGCCGTCCTCGCTGATCCAGCTGATCTGCCGGTCGGGGTGCTGCTCGAGGATCTTGGCGTCCCACTCGGCGGTCCGGCCGCCGATCGTCGCGACCCAGTGCAGGCGCGTGTCGTCCCGCTGCTGGACGTCGTCGACGCCCTCCATGAAGAGCGGGAACTCCTCGAACTGCGTCCACTGGTTGTATGCGGTCGAGACCGGGACCTCGACCTCGATCGACTCGTCGATCGTGCTCGCGCCGCCCATTCCGTTGCCCGTGCCGTCCAGGCGCGTCACCTTGTCCTTGAACTTGAGCGCGCCGGCCGTGGCGGCGGCGCCGCCGGCCAGCACGAGCATCGAGTTGCGGAGCTTGTGGGTCTTCTTCTTCGACTCGACGCGAGTCCAGGCCGACTGCAGGTCGGTCGCCATTCGCTGCAGCTCGCTCCGAAGCTGGCGATCCCTCGCGAGCCTGGTCGCGGCCGCCGTCATGCCCATGCGCGAGCGCGCGCGACGCTTCGCCTTGGCCCCGTGCCCGAGCGCCGAGACGAGCTGCTTGCGGAATTTCTTGTCGCGCGCGAGTGCCAGCGCGAAGTCCTTGGTCGTGGCCGCATGCTCCATCGCGGCCTGCTTCTTGCTACGTCCGAACATCCGCATCCTTTCCTCGAAGTCTTACTCGACTCGTTCCGCAAGACCGGGACTCCAAACACGGCCAGTAGGGTCCGCCGCTCGTGTTCCAGCAGTTCACCGACCTCGTGGCAAATGCCTCAGGCTGGGCGTACGCGATCCTGTTCGCGCTCGCGCTGCTGGACGCGCTGATCCCGATCGTCCCGAGCGAGACCTCGGTGATCACGGCCGGCGTCGTCGCCTCGCAGGGTGACCTGAACATCCTGCTCGTGATCCTGTTCGCGGCGGCCGGGGCGTTCGCCGGCGACAACGTTTCCTACCTGCTCGGCAACCGCTACGGGCCGCGGATCAACGACCGCTTCTTCAACGGCGAGAAGGCGCGCAAGCGCATCGCCTGGGCGCAACGCCAGGTGGAGGAGCGCGGGGGCGAGCTGATCGTGATCGCGCGCTTCATCCCTGGCGGGCGCACGGTGGTCACGCTCAGCGCCGGGACGCTCGGCTACCCCTGGCGGCGCTTCATCCTCTTCGACGCCATCGCCGCCTCGATCTGGGCGTGCTACGCCGCGCTGCTCGGGTACGTCGGCGGCCATGCGTTCGAGGAGCAACCGTGGAAGGGCCTGCTGCTGGCGTTTGCGATCGCCCTCGCCGTCACCGGGGGCGTGGAGCTCTTCCGCTGGTTGAAGCGGCGCCGGAAGAACTAGCTCTCCGAGAGCTCGACGCGCTCGATCACGGCCGGCTGGCGCGGCTTGTCGTTCGCGTCCGTGTCGCTCTTCTCAATCGAGTCGACGGCTTCCATGCCGCCGGTGACCTTCCCGAAGACGGTGTGCTTGCCGTCGAGCCAGGGCGCGGCCTCGGTGGTGACGATGAAGAACTGGCTGCCGTTCGTGTTCGGCCCGGCGTTGGCCATCGCCACTGCGCCGCGCTCGACCTTGCGGTCGTTGAACTCGTCCTCGAACGTGTAGCCCGGGCCGCCCATGCCGGTCCCGGTCGGATCGCCGCCCTGGATCATGAAGTCGGGGATCACGCGGTGGAAGACGACGCCGTCGTAGAAGCCCTCGCCGGCGAGCTTGCGGAAGTTCTCGACCGTCTTGGGCGCGGCGTCCTCGAACAGCTCGAGCTCGATCGCCCCGTGGTTGGTGTGTAGCGTGGCGGCGCTCATCTCGAAGTGCACCCTAGCGGTTACGTGTGCGGCTGATCCCGGACGAGCTCGAGCGTCGCACAGTGCAGGCCGGCGATCGCGAACTTCTGGCTTTCCGAGAAGTCGACCTGAAGCACTTCGACGCCGGCTCTCTCGAGCGCCGCGACGACGGTTGGCGAGCCCTGGTTGATCAGGACCTTGCCCGGTGCGAGCGTCACGCCGTTGATCGCGAGGTCCCAGTACTCCTCCAGCGGCACCTCGATGATCGTCACGTCGCGCTCCTTGAGCTGCCGGATGAAGCCGTAGTTGACGAGGTGGGGAGCGAGCAGGACCTTCCGTTCGTCGACCGTCAACATGACCATGTCCATGTGGGACGTGCCGATGTTGCCGTTGCCGATCGAGTCGTGCCACCCCGGGCTGTGGGCGACCACCAGCTCGATCCCCAGGCCCTCGAGCACGAAGCGGAGCTGCCGCAGTCCTTCCTCGTTCGCGACGACCGACTCGTTGAACACGAACGTCTTCGAGTCGAGCCACCGTCCGGCGCCCGGCTCGCCGATTCCCTTGCCGTGAATGGTCAGGTAGATCGGCACCTGAAGCGCGGTCAGCACCTTCGACCAGATCACCTCGCGCCCACGCTGCCATGAGCCGAGGCCCATGCGATGGACGATCGCGCCACCGTGCGCGACGAGTCCTCCGCCTGCAAGCGTGACGAGGTTCTTCAGGAAGCCGTACGCACCGATAGCCGGAACCGGCGGCTCGACGTAGTTGACGCGGACGCCGTTCCCTCGCAAGAGCTCGTAGTACTCGTCGAACTGATACTGGAGCTTGCCGAGATCGGCGTTTCCGGCCGCCGAGGAGTAGTAGTACTGCCACTCCTGCGCGTACTCCGCCCGCGTCTCGTTCTCGGTCGGCCGCGACACGAGGACCTCGCGCAGGGTGCCGATCCCCTCCGCTCCCCAGCGCTGGCCCCAGATCTGCTCGACCTCGTCGTAGAAGTCGGTCTCGTGCAACATCCAGTTGCGCAGCGGCTTGCCGGGCTCGAACCAGGGCAACGTCTCGAGGAGGGCGAGCTCGTCGTGCTCCTCGGCGGGCCGGGGCGACGAGTACGTGAGCTCGATCGCCGCGCCGTCGGATCTGACCACACGGAAGGGAACTTCTTCGGACGTCTCGCCTCGCTGCTCCTGACTCGCTCGCTCGTCCAGCATCGGAACCCCCTTCGCGACTGTTGGCTAGGTCTCGCCTAGAAAGCGGCGCAGAACGTACTGGAGGATCCCGCCGTGGCGGAGATACTCACGCTCCTTCGGCGTTTCGAGGCGGACGCGGACGCGGAACTCCTTGCCATCCGCCGTCACGGTCGCCTCGGACGCCTCGCCGTTGTCGAGGCCGGTGATCGTGAACTCCTCGCGGCCGGTCAGGCCGAGGCTCTCGAGCGTCTCGCCGGGCATGAACTGCAGCGGGACGATCCCGCACATGAGCAGGTTCGAGCGGTGAATCCGCTCGTAGCTCTCGGCGATCGCGGCGCGCACGCCGAGCAGGTCGGGGCCCTTCGCGGCCCAGTCGCGTGAGGAGCCGGAGCCGTACTCCTGGCCGGCGAGCACGATCAGCGGCGTGCCCTCCTCGCGGTAGCGCTCGGCCGCGGCGTAGATCGTCATCTCCTCGCCGCTCGGGACGTGCACCGTCCACGTTCCCTCGTTGCCGGTGACGAGCAGGTTCTTCAGGCGCACGTTGGCGAACGTCCCGCGCACCATCACCTCGTGGTTGCCGCGGCGCGCGCCGTAGGAGTTGAAGAACTTCCGTTCGACCCCGTGCTCGATCAGCCACTCGCCGGCCGGGCTCTCGGGTTTGATCGACCCGGCGGGCGAGATGTGGTCGGTGGTGACGCTGTTGCCCAGCGAGACCAGGCAGCGCGCGCCCTCGATGTCCGGCAGTGGCTCAGGCTCCGGTGGCATGCCCTCGAAGAACGGCGGGCGCCGGATGTAGGTCGATTCGTCGCTCCAGTCGTAGAGGTCGCCCTCGGGCACCGGCAGCGCCTGCCAGCGCTCGTCGCCGGTGAAGACGTCGGCGTACTGCTTGCGGAACATCCCGCCGTCGAGTGCGTCGGTGACCGCCCGCTCGATCTCCTCGTTCGTCGGCCAGAGGTCGCGCAGGAAGACGTCCTGGCCGTCCGAGCCCTGACCCAGCGGCTCGGTCTCGAGGTCGAGGTCCATGCGTCCGGCGAGGGCGTAGGCGACGACGAGCGGCGGCGAGGCGAGGTAGTTCGCCTTCACCTCGGGATGGATGCGCGCCTCGAAGTTGCGGTTTCCCGAGAGCACCGAGCAGACGACGAGGTCGCCGTCCTCGACCGCGGCCGAGATCGGCTCCGGCAGTGGCCCCGAGTTCCCGATGCAGGTCGTGCAGCCGTAGCCGACCGTGTGGAAGCCCAGTTCCTCGAGGTACGGCGTCAGTCCGGCCTTGTCGTAGTAGTCGGTGACGACACGCGAGCCAGGCGCGAGGGAGGACTTAACCCACGGCTTGCGCTCGAGGCCGCGCTCGACCGCCTTCTTGGCGAGCAGCGCCGCCCCGAGCATCACCTGCGGGTTGGAGGTGTTCGTGCAGCTTGTGATCGCGGCGATCACGACGGAGCCGTCGCGCAGCTCGACCTCCTCGCCGTCGACCTCGGCGGTCGCGGTGTGCGCGTGCGGGCGCTCGGCGGTCGCGACCGGGCTCGGGTCGGGCTCCGGCTGGTCAGAGCCTGGCTCCTGGAAGACGGTCGGGTCGCTCGCCGGGAACGTGTCGGCCACGCCGCGGTCGAGCGTGCCGTTGCCGTATGAGTGCCCGAAGCTCGAGAGCGAGTCGAGAAATGCCTCCTTGGCGTCGGCCAACGCGACGCGGTCCTGCGGGCGCCGCGGGCCGGCGAGGCTCGGCTCGACGGAACTGAGGTCGAGCTCGACGATCTGCGAGTACTCGGGCTCGACCGACTCGTCGTGCCAGAGCAGGTTCTCCTTGCAGTAGGCCTCGACCAGCCCCACCCGCTCCTCGGGCCTGCCCGTCAGGCGCAGGTAGGCGAGCGTCAGGTCGTCGACCGGGAAGAAGCCGCACGTCGCGCCGTACTCGGGCGACATGTTCCCGAGCGTCGCGCGGTCGGCCAGCGCGAGGCCCGCAAGGCCGGGCCCGAAGTACTCTACGAACTTGCCGACGACGCCGGTCGAGCGCAGCAGCTCCGTGATCGTGAGAACGAGGTCGGTGGCGGTCGCGCCCTCGCGCAGGCGGCCGTCGAGCCGCACGCCGACGACCTGCGGCACCAGCATCGAAAGCTCCTCGCCGAGCAGCGCGGCCTCGGCCTCGATCCCGCCGACACCCCAGCCGAGCACACCGAGGCCGTTGACCATCGTCGTGTGCGAGTCGGTGCCGACGAGCGTGTCCGGGAAGGCGACGCCGTCGCGTTCCTCGACCACGCGCGCGAGGTACTCGAGATTGACCTGGTGGACGATCCCGGTGTTCGGGGGGACGACCTTCAGGTTGTCGAAGGCCCCCTGCCCCCAGCGCAGGAACGCGTAGCGCTCGCCGTTGCGCTCGTAATCGCGGTCAACGTTGGTCGAGATCGCGAGCCGCGTCGCGAACGCGTCGACCTGCACGGAGTGGTCGATCACGAGCTCGGCCGGAATGTGCGGGTTGATCTTCGCCGGGTCGCCGCCGAGCTCAGCCATCGCGCTGCGCATCGCGGCCACGTCGACGATCGCGGGGACCCCGGTGAAGTCCTGCAGCAGGACGCGCGAAGGGCGGAAGCCGAGCTCGCGGCTCGGCTCGTCCTGCGGCTGCCACTGCGCGACCGCCTCGACACCGCTCTCGGACTCGTAGCGAAGCGCGTTCTCGAGCAGGATCCGGAGCGAGTAGGGCAGCCGCTCGACGTTTCCGACCGACCCGAGCGGCGCGTAGGAAAGGCTCAGGTCTCCGGCGCGAAGAGTGGCGGTTGCTCCAGAGGCCATGCCACGACTCTACCGAGCCGCTACGCCTTGGCTGGCGCCTGCAGATCCCGCTCGGCGGGCTCGCCGCGCCGCAGCTCGCGGCTGCGCTCGGCCTCCGAGTTGATCTCGGCGCCGAGCAGAAGGGCGACGGAGCTGATCCAGAGCCACGTCAGCATCACCACGACGGCCGAGAGCGAGCCCCACGCCTTGTTGTACGAGCCGAAGCGGCTCGCATAGAAGGCGAACAGGCCCGAGGCGACCAGCCATACGAGCACGGCGAAGACGGAGCCGAGGCTGATGAACCGCCAGCTCGGGTGCTTCACGTTCGGCCCGAGGTAGTAGATGACCGCGAAGGCCAGGAGCAGGCCGCCGATCAGGATCGGCCATTGCGCCCCCCACCAGACGATCTCGGTCGCGGTCTTGTTCCCGATCGCGTCTCCGACCCAGCCGGAGAGGTGCGGGCCGAGCACGAGCAGGCCGAGCGCGAGCGCCGAGGCCATCAGCGCGAAGACGGCCATACCGGCGGCCACGATGCGGCGCCGGACGAAGCCGCGCGTCTCCTCGCGGTCGTAGGCCAGGTTCAGCGCCCACATCACGTTCTGCATCGCGCCGCTCACCGACCAGAGGGCGAACATGCCGCCGACGGCGATCAGCGTGATGCTCGTGCCCTGCTTCTGCGTCAGCCGCTGGAGGCTGTCCTTCAGGAGGCTGGACGCCTGGCTCGGGACGATCCCGTTGAGCTTGTCGATCAGCGTCGTGACCGCGTCGGGGCCGGCGAGCAGGCCGAAGAGGCCTGCCGCGATCAGAAGGACGGCCGGGATCGAGAGGAAGGCGTAGTAGGCCAGTGCGGCCGCGAGGCTCGTGATGTGGTCCTCGTTGGCCTGCTTGAGCGCTCGCTTCACGATCGCGACGTAGTCGCGCCTCGAGAGGTCGGTCGGGCCGGGGTCCTCCAGCCGGGGCTCGTCGTGCTCCGGCTGCGGCTCGGGCGCCTCGTCCGGGAGCGGGCGACCCTCGTCGGCTTCGGCTTCGGGTTCTTCGTTCGCTCGGCGGTCGCGATGAAGGAGCCTCATGGAGTCGGCTTCGCCGGGAAGCCGCGGCGCCAAACCCCTACCTCGCGAGGCCTCGCCCCTTCAGTTCGGCCGCTGCCTCGTCGAAACGGTCGGTCGCCGCCTGTCCCTCGAGCCATTCCGCCAGCTCGGACAGGCCGCGCTCGAGCGGGACCTGCGCCTCGAAGCCGAGCGCCTCGCGCGCGCGTGAGACATCAGCGAAGCAATGTCGGATGTCGCCGGCGCGGAACTGGCCCGGCAGCTCGGGCTCGACCTCCTTCTCGAGCAGGCGCGCCAGCGATCGGGCGATCTCGAGCACCGACGCGCTCCTCCCGCTGCCGACGTTCACGGCCAGGCCGTCGGCGCCGTCACGGTCGAGCGCGAGCCGGCAGGCCCGTGCCACATCGCCGACCTGGACGAAGTCGCGCCGCTGGCCGCCGTCCTCGTACACGACCGGCGCGCGGTCGTTCAGCAGGCGCGCGGCGAAGATCGCGAGCACCCCGGTGTACGGGTTCGAGAGCGCCTGCCGCGGGCCGTAGACGTTGAAGAACCGCAGCGCGACCGCGGGCACGCCGTACGCTGCGCCGTAGAGCAGGCACATGCGCTCCTGGTCGTACTTCGTCAGCGCGTAGATCGAGGCGAGCGAGGGTTCCTTCGTCTCGGGCGTGGGCACCGGTTCGAGCTCCTCGCCGTTCTCCCCGCGCGGCTCCCACTCGCCGCGCTCGAGCTGCCCCCGCGTCCGCTCGGTCGCGGGCGACGGGCTGTACGCGCCCTCGCCGTAGATGCTCATCGAGGAGGCGACGACGAGCTTGCGCACCGGGCGGTCGAGCAGCGCCGAGAGGAGGACGCCCGTCCCGGCCGTGTTGCCCGCGGCGTACTCGGCGGGCTCGTACATGCTCTGGCCGACGCCGACACGCGCAGCGAGGTGGACGACCGAGTCGACTCCCTCGAGCGCGCCGGTGACGACGTCGGCATTGCGAACGTCGCCCGCGATCAGCTCGGCGTCTTCGGCGAGGTAGTCGGGCCGCTGGGAGCCGCCGTGGACCTGTTCGACCAGGCTGTCGAGGACCCGTACGCGATGCCCGGACGCGAGGAGCTCGTCGACGACGTGGGAGCCGATGAACCCCGCGCCACCGGTGACGAGGATGTGTTCCGCCATCAGGGCGCGAAGTGTGTCAGCAGCAGCGCGAGCGCGAGGTTGCCCGCGAAGCCCG
>JBIOZO010000269.1:0-11006 GCA_044871215.1 Gaiellaceae bacterium
CTCGGACTGATGCGCACACCCGCCGCGTCGCCCGCGTAGAGCGTGCCGTCGCGGTCGAGGTAGCAGACGTGGTGGCCCGCGTGGCCGGGGCTCGGGAAGGTCGCGAGGCCGAGCGTCTCCCCGCCGACGACGTGAACGTTCGCCTCGGGGACGGGTGCGAGCTCGCCCCAGAGGCGGTCGAAGTCGTCGCCGTAGAGCCGCCGCGCGCTGTGCTCGAGCCGGTTCGGATCGACGAGGTGCGGGGCGCCGACCTCGGAGACGTGCACCTGCAGGGTCGGATGCTCGCGGACGAGCACGCCGGCCGCACCGGCGTGGTCGAGGTGGATGTGCGACAACAGCAGGTGGCGCACGTCGGTGAGCTCGAGGCCGCGCTCCGCGAGCCCGGCCTTCAGCTCGGGCACGCAGGTCGTCGGCCCGCAGTCCTGCAGCGCCGGCCCGTCGTCGGTCTCGAGCAGGTACGAGCCGATCACCCGCTCATGCCCGAGGTGGCGCAGGTCGAGCGGTCCCTGCATCAGCTCCACCCGTGCCAGCGCTCAGGCTCGAGCCAGGCGCTGACTCGCGGCATGTCGCGCTTGCGGAAGGGCCGGCCGGTGTAGCGCTGCGCCAACCGGTCGATGTCTTCGAGCGACTGGTCGTCGGTGATCGAGGTCACGCGGCCGAGCAGGCTGACGTGTGTGTACCAGCCGTCCTCGCCGCTGCCGAGCACCGTCAGTGCCGCCCGCGGGTCTCGACGCAGGTACCGGAGCCGCAGCCGGGTGTCTTCCATGTTCAGCAACACGCGGCCGTCCTCCCAGTCGTACCACGTCGGGACCGTGTGTGGCGAGCCGTCGGGCCGAATCGTCGCGACCACGGCGGGGTTCGGAAGCCGGAGGAAGTCATCGACCTCGGCCGGCACCGGTACGCGCGGCACGCGTCAGGCGCCGGCGGTTGCCGTCGAGCGGACGAGCGCGGCCTCGAGATCGGCCACCAGGTCCTCCGCCGACTCGAGCCCGACCGAGAGTCGCACGAGGTTGCGCGGCGCCGCGAACGGCGCGTCTGCGGTCGAGGCATGCGTCATGCGCGCGGGATGCTCGATCAGGCTCTCGACTCCGCCGAGGCTCTCGGCGAGCTGGAAGATCTTCGTGCGGGCGCAGATCGCGACCGCCTCTTCCTCCGACTCGGCGAGGAACGAGACCATCCCGCCGAAGTCGCGCATCTGATGCGCTGCGATCGCGTGCCCTGGGTGCTCGGGCAGTCCGGGGTAGAGCACCCGCTCCACCTTCGGATGCCGCTCGAGAAAGGCCGCGACGGCGTGGGCGTTGCGGCAGTGCTCCCGCATCCGGACGGCCAGCGTCTTCAACCCGCGCAGCACCAGCCAGGAGTCGAACGGCCCCGGCACCGCGCCGAGCGACTTCTGCAGGAACTGCACGCGCTCGGCGATCGTGTGGTCATTCGTGGCGATGAAGCCGCCGATCAGGTCGGAGTGGCCGCCGAGGTACTTCGTGGTCGAGTGGACGACGACGTCGGCCCCGAGGGAGAGCGGCTGCTGCAGGTACGGCGAGGCGAACGTGTTGTCGACCACGACGAGCGCGCCCACCGCGTGCGCGGCCTCGGCGGCAGCACGGATGTCGACGACGTTCAGCAGCGGGTTGGTCGGCGTCTCGAGCCAGACCATCCGCGTCTTCCCGTCGAGGTGGTCGGCCAGGTTGGAGTTCACCTCGTCGGCCGGAACCCACTCGAACTCGTAGCCCTTCGGTGCGTAGACCTGCGAGAACATCCGGTAGACGCCGCCGTACACATCCGCCACCGCGACGACCTTGTCGCCCGGGTTGAGCAAGTGCATCAGCGTAGTCGTCGCGCCGAGGCCCGAGGAGAACGCCGCCCCGTGCTCGGCGTCTTCGAGCGACGCCAGGCAGAGCTGCAGCGCCGTCCGCGTCGGGTTGGAGACGCGCGAGTAGTCGTAGCCCTTGTGCTCGCCGACCGCTTCCTGGACGTACGTGGACGTCTGGTAGATCGGCACCGTCACGGAGCCGGTCGCCGGATCCGGCTCCTGCCCATCGTGGATCGCGCGCGTCTCGAAGTCCACGAGCCCGATTCTAGTTGCGGGACCTCAACTGAACGGCTTGACGACCATGTCGAACACGATCAGCAACATCACCGCGACGTCGACGCGCAGCACGAGCAGGATCCGGCGCAGCCGCATCTGCACCTCCGGGTCCTTCGGGCCGCGCTCGGTCATCGCCCTCGTCAGTCGCTTCGTCTCGGGCGTCAGGAAGAGAATCCCGGTCGCGGCCGAGGCCGCCCACGCGATCAGGCCGAAGATGATCCAGAACTGGTCGTAGCCGATGTCGCCGTTGGCGGTCATCGCGAACCCGAAACCGAGCACCACGAACGACATCAGCGGGAAGAGCTTCGAGGCCACCTGGTCGGCCAACCGCCCGATCTGCAGCAGCTGGTCGTCGTCGTTCGCCAGCTCCGCGACGATCGCGCAAGCGGCGATGAAGAGACCGCCGCCGACCCAGACGACCGCGGCGCCTACGTGGATCATCTTGAACACGAAGTACCACTGCGTGTTCGCGGCGAAGATGATCGAGACGATCAGGAGCGCCAGCCCGATCACGCTGGTCGCGATCACGGATGTGCGACGGCGATCGGCGGACGCCGCTTGCGCAGCTGCTTCAGGCATCAGTCCTTCCTCCTTCGTAATGCGATCTAGACCCGCGAGGCAATCTAGCGCGTTCAGACGACGGTGACTACCCGCTCCTCGGTCGTCCCGTAGTCCTCGCCCAGCTTCGCGCGCAGCGTCTGCTCGAGCTCGCCGGAGGCCTCGAGCTCCTCGACGATGTCGGCGCCGCCGACGAGCTCGCCGCGGACGAAGACCTGCGGGATGGTCGGCCACCCGGAGAGGGCCGAGAGCTCCTCGCGGATGCGCGGGTCGGGCAGGACGTCGACGGCCGTGACCGGCGCGCCCGCGCGCCGCAGCGCCTCGAGCGCCCGGTGCGAGTTACCGCACATCACGAACCGCGGCGTGCCCTTCATGAACAGCGCCACGTCCTCGTTCTCGATCACCTGCTTGATCTCGTCGGCTAGATCCACTGTGGCTCCCTCAATTCTGTCGACCGGTCATTTCAGACGGACGCGTGAGCAAAGCTCGCACGTCCTGAAACGACGCCGCAAGCGGCGTCTCAGCGCTCACTCGACTCCTCTCGTCTTGATCCTCAGCTCGTGAATGGTGCCATCGGCGAGGGGGGTGGCGAGGGCGTCGTAGACGAGGCGGTGCTGCTCGACGAGCGTCAGGCCGTCGAAGCGCTCGCTCGTGACCGTGACCTGGAAGTGGTCGCCGCCGCCCGTGCGGTCCTCGACCGCGACCTCGTCCCCCGGGAACGCGGCTTCCAGCAGCTCAGTGAGCGTTCTGACGGCCACGGGCGAGGTACTCGAGCAGGTCGGAGCGGGTGAGCATGCCGGTGGGTCTGCCGCGGGTCGCCACCACGACCGCCTGGCTGCCGCCGCTCAGCGCCGAGAAGACCTCGTCGAGCGGCTCGTCCGCCTCGACCGCGGCCAGCGGCGGCTGCATCGCGGCGGCTACCTCCTCACCGAGCGCATCGGGGTTGCGGAAGACGAGATCGAGCAGCCCGCGCTCCTGCAGCGAGCCGACCACGTCCGCGAGCGAGCCGCCCGAGTCGTGGCGCAGCACCGGCAGCTGCGAGATCGAGTATTCGCGCATCAGGTCGATCGCGGCCCCGACTTTCTGGTGCGACTCGATCGTGACCAGCTCCGGCGCGTCGCCGTTCCGCTGCTTGAACTGCAGCACCTCCGCGACCTTCGGCGTCGGTTCGCCCCGGTCGAGGAAGCCGAGCTCGATCAGGTAGTTGTCGTCGTAGAACTTCGACAGGTAGGCGCGACCGCCGTCGGGGAAGAGCGTGACCACCGTCTTGCCGGGCCCGAGCTCCTTTGCGATCTCGATCGCCGCCCACGCCGCGGTGCCGCCCGAGCCGCCGACGAGCAGGCCCTCCTCGCGCGCCAGCCGCCTGGCGGCCAGGAACGAGTCGCGGTCGCTGACGGTGACCCAGCGGTCGACCACGGACGGGTCGAATGTCTCCGGGTAGAAGTCCTCCCCGATCCCCTCGACGAGGTACGGGTGCTGCTTCTCCGGGCCGGCGGTGTAGATCGAGCCCTCCGGATCAGCGCCGACGATCATCAGATCCGGGTTCTGCTCCTTCAGGTAGCGGGCGCTGCCGGTGATCGTGCCGCCCGTGCCGACCGCGATCACGAGCGCGTCGAGCTCGCCGCCGGTCTGCTCCCAGATCTCGGGGCCGGTCGACTCGTAATGCGAGCGAGGGTTGCCCTCGTTGCGGTACTGGTCGGGCTTGAAGGCGCCGGGAATCTCCTCGGCGAGCCGGTCGGAGACCGAGTAGTAGCTCTCGGGCGACTCCGGCGCGACCGCGTAGGGGCACACGATCACCTCGGCGCCGAACGCCTTGAGCAGCGAGATCTTCTCGCGGCTCATCTTGTCCGGCATCGTGAAAATGCAGCGGTAGCCTCGGAGCGCGGCGACGATCGCGAGGCCGGTGCCGGTGTTGCCCGAGGTCGGCTCGACGATCGTCCCGCCGGGCTTGAGCTTCCCCTCGCGCTCGGCCGCGTCGACCATCGTGATCGCGATCCGGTCCTTGATCGAGCCGCCCGGATTGAGGTACTCGAGCTTCGCGACGACGGTCGCGGCGTCGGCCGGAACGACGTTCTGGAGCCGGACGAGCGGCGTCTGGCCGACCAGCTCGAGCAGCGTCGGATACTCGCGAGCCATCGTCGCCAAGGGTAATCGCTAGGTCGTCACAGGGGCCGTCTCGCCCTCCGCGATCGGTGCCTCGGTCCCCCGCAGGAGCACAAACCCGGCGACGGCGGCGGCCAGCGCGATCGCGACGAGCGCCCAGAACGCCAGCTGGTAGCCCGACGTGAACGACTCGGCCGGCGTGTGGCCTGACTTCAGCAACGTCTTCGCGTGCGAGGTGAAGATCGTCGAGGCGAGGGCGACCCCGATCGCGCCGCCGATCTGCTGGCTCGTGTTGATCAACCCGGACGCCAGTCCGGCCTCCTGCGGCGAGATCTGGGCCAGGGCGGCGATCGTGACGGGGACGAACCCGAAGGCCAGCCCCACCGCGAACGTCAGGTACGCCGGCAGCAGGTCGGGCCAGAAGTGCCCGTCCACGGGAATCTGCGTGTACCAGAGCAACGACGCCGCGAGGATCAGCATCCCGATCACGATCACCGGCATCGGGCCGTACCGCGTGGCCAGGGCTTGCGCGACGCCGGCCCAGACCACGACGGTTCCGGCCGTCGCGAGGAAGGCGACGCCGGTCTGGAGCGCCGACCAGCCGAGGATCTGCTGGACGTACAGCGTCAGCACGAAGAAGTTCGCAAAGATCACCGCCCCCAGCAGCAGGCCGACGACGTTCGCGCCGAGCAGCGAGCGGATCTGGAAGATCGACAGCGGCACCAGCGGCGCCGACGAGCGGCTCTCGATCAGGAGAGAGATCAGGAAGAGCAGGACGGATGCTGCCAGCAGGAGGATCGTGCGCGCCGAGGTCCAGCCGTCGTCGGGCGCCTTCGAGATGGCGTAGACGAAGATCGCGAGGCTGCTCGTGATCGTGATCGCGCCGGCGGCGTCGAAGCGGTGGTGGCCCAGATCGGCCGTGCTCTCCGGGACGAAGCGCAGCGCCATGATCAGCACGATCACGCCGACCGGGATGTTGATCCAGAAGATCCACTCCCAGCCGAGGTACTTCACCAGGATGCCGCCGAAGAGGACGCCTGCCGCGGCGCCCGAGCCTCCGAGCGCGCCCCAGATGCCGAGTGCCTTGTTGCGCTCGGCGCCCTCGCGGAAGGTGGTGGTGACGATCGAGAGTGCGGCCGGCGAGATGATCGCGGCCCCGAGGCCCTGCACCGCACGGGCGCTGATCAGCACCCCGGAGCTGTTGGCGAGCCCGCACACGAACGAGGCCGAGGTGAAGACGATCAGCCCCACGAGGAAGATCAGCCGCCGTCCGAGCAGGTCGGCCATTCGCCCGCCGAGCAGCAGGAAGCCGCCGAACGTGATCGCGTACGCGGTGATCACCCACTGGACGGTCTTTTCCTGGATGTGGAGGTCGAGCTGGATCGACGGGATCGCGACGTTGACGATCGCGACGTCGAGGACGGTCATGAAGAACGCGGCGCCCACGATCGCGAGGGTCAGCCAGCGGCGGTCGGCGGCAGGGCTCATCTTCCTCCTTCGGACTGGTTGCGGTGCTCGAACGAGGGCCGGTCGGGGGCTATTCCGAAGCCCGCCTGCGGTCGTGCCGACCCATCCGTCCAGGGTAACGCCGACACGATTTCGGCACAACGCCGTCATTCATCCGCGCGCCGCGCCGACGTAGGGTGTCACCGGGGGAAAGCACGCGGGGGTCCCCCGGGGGAGATGTTCACGCGCGAGGGAGGCGCTCGGACCGGGCTCCCGCCGCCTTATAGGACAAACTTCTCCGCGTGGTAAGCGCGCTCCGGCTTCGGCTCGTCCTCGTGGGCGCACTGGTCTTTCTGGCCGCGTCCGCCGGCGCGGTCGCCGGCGGCCGGCGGGGCGTTCCGCCCTGCGCGGCGCTTCGCTACGACCGGACGTACGTGGACGCGGTGCACGTTGCGCTCGCGCAGCACCAGGACGTCTGGGGCAACGCGCTCCTCGACTCGCCGTCCGGCCCGACCTACGACGGCGTCCGCAAGCTGCTGCACCCGCTGATGCTCGTCGGCCGCCCGGCCGGGCTGAAGCCGACGCGGCTGACCGATTCGGGCATCTACTACCTTGCGTTTGGCCAGCCGCGCGACATGACTGGCGCGGGCCGCACGCAGCTCCATGTCGCGGACGGCAGCCAGATCGTCTCGCAGCGGGTCGATGGCTCGAAGCTGACCGTCGTGGTCGGCGCGCGCGGGACGGAGACCTACGGCGCGTGCCTGAGCCGGCTCGAGACCCCCCGCCTCTACGGCGGCTACCTGCCGGTGCTCGAGACGGCGTACACGGACGCCCAGGGCACGCGTTACCAGCAGGAGTCATTCGCGACGCGGATCCCGCAGACGAGCGAGCTCGTCAGCTTCATCAGGCTCTCCGTCGACCCGACCGGAACGCGCTCCGGGGTCGCGCGCATCCACCTGACGCCCTCGCTGCGGCTGCACCGGGTCCGCCACCAGCTGCGCCGCGGGCGCTACGCCCGGCTCCTGTTCGGCAAGGGCGCCCGCTTCGACGGCACCTCGCTCCGCTACACCGTGCGCCGGCCGAGGGTGATCTACGCCGCGTGGCTGAACCGGGCCAGCCCGACGAGGCCACTGGTCCTCGACAAGCAGACGTACGAGCGGGCGCGTGCAGGCGTCGAGGCCTACTGGACGAAGCGGCTCGCGAGCGGCGGCGAGCTCGTCGTCCCCGAGCAGCGCATCGACGATGCCGAGCGCAACCTGCTGATCCAGAACATGCTCCTCTCCTGGCGCTATAGCCTCGGCAACTCGTACGAGCGGTTCTCCTGGGAGCTGGTGGACGTCGCCGAGGTGATGGGCGCCTACGGTTACGGCGGCATCGAGCGCGCGATCATGGACGCCGCGCTGCGGGCCCCGACGCTCTTCCCGAACCGCTCGGCCGGCGAGCGGATGGTCGGCGCGGCCGATTACGTCCGGCGTTTCGGCGACACGAACTTCGTCGACCAGGTGACGCCGCGCTTTCGGAGGGACGTCGAGTCGTTCGTGAGCCAGCTCGACGCCGGCCCACCCGGCCTGCTCCGCCGCGAGCGCTACGGCGCCGACATAACCGGGCCGATCTACGGCTTGCACGCGCAGGCGCTGGCTCTGCAGGGGCTACGCGCGATGGCGGACATCTGGTCGCGCACGAACCGACCGCAGCTCGCCGCCGAGGCGACCGCGGCGGCCGACCGCCTCGAGGCGGGATTGCGAGCCGCGGTCGCGGCAGCGGCGGTGCCGATGGGCGACGGGTCGCTGTTCATCCCGGTCGCACTCGTCGACGGGCAGGAGCAGCCGTACGATGCATTGAGCGCCACGAAGCGCGGCAGCTACTGGAACCTGGTCATGCCCTACGTTCTCGCGTCGGGCTTCATTCGGCCGGGCAGCGCGGAGGCGGACGGTGTGCTGCGGTACCTGCTCAACCACGGTTCCCGCTTCCTCGGACTCGTTCGTTTCGCTCCTCATACAGGCGTTGCCAACCCGGGGTACCAGCTACCTGGCGCCGACGACGTGTACGGGACGAACGTCGTCCGCTTCCTCGCGGACAACGACCGACCCGACCAGCTGGTGCTCAGCCTCTACGGGAAGCTCGGCGCCGACATGACCGAGAACACGTTCGTCTCCGGCGAGGGCTCGACGATCTCGCCCGGCCGCCAGTACTACCGGTCGATGCACCGGCCACCGAACAGCGCCAACAATGCGTTCTTCCTCGAGGCGCTACGACTGATGCTCGTGCACGAGACGATCGACTCCGCCGGCCTGCCGCGGGGGCTCGAGCTGGCGTACTCGACGCCACGCGCCTGGCTCGCGGCCGGCAAGCACATCGCCGTGCGCCGGCTGCAGACGAGCTTCGGGCAGCTCTCGTACACGCTCGACGCGACCGACACCGACGTGCGCGCGAGCATCGACCTGCCGGCCGGCTACGTCGGGCCCCTGCGCCTGCGGCTGCGACTACCGGCAGGGGAGCACGTCGGGGCGGTCACCGTCGGCGGACACGCCTACGACCACCTGGTCGACCCGGAGACCATCGACCTGAGCGGCCTCACCGGCCACATCGACGTGGTCGCCCGCCGCGCCTAGGCGAGCGACCAGAACTCGTCGCGCAACCCGAGTCCGTCCAGGATCGCCTGGTTCTGCTCGGTCGTGTGCGGCCGCCAGTCCGGCGCGAGGCGGTCGTTCCACCATGCGACGGCGAGCGCGCCCATCCCTTCCATGCTCAGGGTGGCACCGGGCTCGTAGCCGTTCGCGTCGAGCCAGCGCGCCACGTGCTCTTCCGACCGGAAGAGGTTCATCGTGCTTCAGGTGAAGACGATGTCATCCCACCAGCGCCTGGCCGGCAGGAGGATGTGGGCGACGAGGTCGTCGGGCTCGACGCCTCCGTCGACGACATCGGCCTCGAGCGCTTCGCCGCAGTCCAGGCAGGTTGCCGTGACGTGGCCGTCGACGCCGAGCGCGGCCGGGATCCCGAAGGCGTCCCAGACGCAATTGCCGAACCACGATCGGCCGCCGGCCTCGACGCGGTAGGGCGTTGGCACGGCTGAGAACGGGTTCAGCATCCGGATCTCGAGCCGGTCTGGCTCGAGCACGAGCGCGTGCGCGTCGTGCAGACGGCGTAGCGCCGCCTCGTCGGCACCGGCCTCCGCGGCAGAGGGGGCACGGCCGTGCTCGACGAACCATCGGTAGATCCGGTTGCGCAGCTCGACGTCGTAGTCGTCCATCAGTGCCGGAAGTGGCGGCGGTGCGTGAAGACCATCGTCGCGCCGGCCCGCTCGACGGCCTCGATCACCTCGGCGTCGCGCTTCGAGCCGCCCGGCTGGATCACGCCGGTCGCGCCGGCGGCGAGCGCGAGCTGTGGCCCGTCGGCGAACGGGAAAAACGCGTCCGAGGCGACGACCGCCCCGGCAGTCGCGTGGCCGTGCTCGCGGGCTTTGTCGAGCGCGATCCGCACGGAGTCGACGCGGCTCATCTGGCCCGCGCCGATGCCGATCGTCTGCAGGTCGTGGGCGAGCACGATCGCGTTCGAGGTGACGTGCTTGCAGACGCGCCAGGCGAAGAGCAGGTCGCCCCAGGCCATCTCGCTCGGCGAGCCGCAGACGACCTCCATGCCCTCACGATCCTCGATGTCGGAGTCGCGCTCCTGCACGAGCAGCCCGCCGAGAACGCGCTTGTAGTCGCGCTCTCCCGGGTTGTCGCGACGCCGTTCCCTGTCCTCGAGGATCCGTGTGGCCGGCTTCTGCGTCAGCCGCTCGAGCGCCGCCTCGTCGAAGCCGGGCGCGAACAGCACCTCGACGAACTGCTCTGCCAGCTTCTCGCCCAGCGCCTCGCTCACGGGCCGGTTGAGCACGACCACGCCCCCGTAGGCCGAGACCGGGTCGGACTGCAGCGCGCGCTCGTAGGCCTGCTCGATCGAGCCCGCGACGGCGACGCCGCACGGGTTCGCGTGCTTGACGATCACGCAGGCCGGCAGCTCGAACTCGCGCAGCACCAGCCGCGCCGCCGAGAGGTCGTTGAGGTTGTTGAACGAGAGCTCGCGCCCGTGCAGCTGCTCGACCCGGGAGAGCAGGTGGCGCCGGGCGCTGCGCTCGGAGTAGTAGGCCGCGCGCTGATGGGGGTTCTCGCCGTAGGCCAGCTCCAGCTCCTTCGTGAAGCCGGGCAGCAGCGCCGTCGGGAAGGCCTCCGGGTCGGAGAACCAGTTCGCGATCGCGGACTCGTAGGCGGCGGTCATCGCGAAGGTCTCGCCGGCGAGTCGGCGACGGGTTTCGAGCAGCACGTCGCCGCGCTCGCGCACCTCGGTCAGCACCTCGTCGTAGCGGTCGGGGTTGCAGACCGGCGCCACGTGCTGGAAGTTCTTCGCGGCCGCGCGCAGCATCGCCGGGCCGCCAATGTCGATCATCTCGACCGCGTCCCGCTCGCCGACCGCCTTCCGCGCGACGACCTCCTCGAAGGGGTAGAGGTTGACGCACACGAGGTCGAACGGCTCGATCCCGTGCTCGTCCAGCGCGGCGTTGTCGTCCGGCCGGTCGCGGCGGGCCAGGATCGCCGCGTGGATGTGCGGGTGCAGCGTCTTGACGCGGCCGCCGAGCAGCTCGGGCACCTCGGTCAGCTCTTCCACCGGGGTCACCGGGATGCCGACCTTCTCCAGGAACGACGCCGTGCCGCCGCTCGCGACCAGCTCCACGTCCGCGTCGGCAAGCCCGCGCGCGAATGGCTCGAGCCCTTGCTTGTCGTACACGGAGAGCAGCGCGCGGCGGATCACTGGTGGATCAGCCCGCGGACGACCT
>JBIOZO010000270.1:0-14633 GCA_044871215.1 Gaiellaceae bacterium
CCCGAGGCGAACGGCGTGTCGCTCTGCGTCGTCACGACCGGGTCGCTCGTCTTGGCGAAGGCGCCCACGCGACCCGACGCACAGGCGTCCTGCGTCAACTCGTCGTCGATGTACGTGACCGCGCCGGCCGGGCGGATGACCGTGTCACCGGCGGCGTGCGTGCCGCCAAGCGGCCCGGTGAGCGTGATCGTGTTGCCGGAGACCGCCGCGACCGTCCCCACTTCGGGCGGGGCGCCGATGCGCACCGTGTCACCGGCGTTGATGCCGGTCGCGTCGACGACGTCGATCGTCGTGTCGCCGGCCAGCGTCGGCGCCGCCAGCGTCGTCGTCACCTGCGATGCGGGGATCGCGTCGACCGGCACGGCCGTCCAGTAGTAACGGCCGCCGTCCCAGTCGCTGTCCCAGAGGTCGACCTTCGCCGGAGCGACGACCTGCGAGGGCGGCAGGCCGGTGTGGCCGTCGTCGGCCGCAGTGACCTTGTCCATCTCGTTGCTCTTGGCAACGAAGCCCTCGGCGGTCTTCCATTCGGGCTCGTCGCCGAACTTGAGGTAGACCCCCCGAGCGTTGGTGAGCCCGTTCACGTCGACGGGGAGCGCCAGCGGGCCGATCTCGCGCGGCACGTACGCCGGGCTGCCGACCATCGCGCCCTTGAAGACCGGGTTCAGGCAATCCTCGTCGGTGAACACCATCACGTGGTAGAGCTCGGACGCGGTGCCGAAGATCGACGTGTTCCCGCTGTACAGGAACGCCGGCGTGATGTTGTGCGTGACGAGATGCGAGGCGTCGCCCAGGCCGGCGTTCGAGACCGTCGCCAGGTTGCCCAGCGGCCCTACGTTGAACGGCGGGTTGAAGCTTGTGTAGATCGGGCTCCACGGACCGTACGAAACCTGGGGTAGCCCGTTGTCGGTGGCGCCGTACAACCAACGCATCGGGCGCACGCGCCAATGGACGGTGCCCGTCCAGGAAGCGGCGTTGTGGAAGTCGTAGTACTCGCGCTCGTCCGCCATGTTCGTCCGTGTCGTGAACCAGTGCCCAGCGTCCATCAGCCAGACCATGTAGCCGCTCGCGCCGGGGACGGTGCTCCAGCGCAACAGGCCCGGGTAGCTCGGGGTCAGCGGCGTCGGCACGGCCGGCCAGCGCATGTTGAAGCCGAACGGCGCGCTCCAGGGCGAGACGCCCTTGGCAGTGATCACGCGCACGTGGGCGTAGAGCGAGTAGGGGCTGCCAGTCATCCACGGCAGCGTCAGCGGCAGTGCCGTCGCCGGGCTCTTGATCGTTTTGCTCGACCAGACGATGCCGTTGTCCGCGAAGCGCTTGCTCGTCGAGAGCTCGAACTCGTACCTCTTGGCGCCCGCGACCGGGCTCCAGCCGAACGTCGGCGTGCGCGCGAAGGTGTGTGTGACGGCCTCGTTGGCGCGTAGCGCGAAGGCTCGCAGGTTCTGCGGTGCGGCCGGCGGGGCGGAGGCGGCGTGCGCGCTCGCGACGGGCAATACCACCGCAACGGCGGCAGCGAAAGCAGCAGCGAGACGGGCGCAGGCCATCAGGGGGAGTTGTCGGCAGGCGCGAAGCACGCGGCGTCCCTCGTTCGAGGGACGTCAAGCGGCGGACAGCGACCGCTCGAGCGCTTTCGCGACGCCGAGCACGAGGGCGTCCTGGCCGGGCGGGGCCGCGAGCTGTGCGGAAGCGGGCAGCCCGTCCTCGGCCGGCCCGCACGGGATTGCCGCCGCCGGCCAGCCGGTGGCGTTGAACGGCAGGGTCAGCCTGGTCAGCCGGCCGCGCAGCGCGAGCTCGTCGGCCGGGGCGGGCGGCGCGACGCAGGCCAGCGTCGGGGTCAGGAGGACGTCGACTCCGACCGCCGCCTCGGTCAGAGCTTCGCGGTAGCGGTTCCGTCCGTGGCGCGCCGCCTCGTACTCGGCGTCGGTGACGGCGAGACAGCGCTCGACCTTCGCGCGGACGTTCTCGCCGTACGAGTCCTCGTACTCCGCGAAGAGCTCACGGTGCACGTCGGCCACCTCCCGGCTGAACTCGTCGTAGAAGCCTTCCGCGAGCGGCAGCTCGAGCCGGCGCCTGCGCGGGAACAGCTCAGCCGCCGCCTCGACTCTCGCGCGGACGAGCGGGTCCGCGTGCTCCGTCCACGCGACGCCGGCCTCGACGTCCTCGAGCGCGACGTCGAGCGGTTCGAACTCGGGCACGAGCGCCTGGAGCATCCGCGCGCAGCCCTCGACGTCCCGGGCCATCGGCCCGGCGTGGTCGTAGGTCGGCGCCAGCGGGAAGCACCCGTCGATCGGCACGAGCCCCCACGTCGGCTTGAAGCCGGTCACGCCGCAGCACGCGGCCGGGATCCGGATCGAGCCGCCCGAGTCCGTCCCGAGCGCGGCGTCGGCGAGCCCGGCCGCCAGCGCTGCGGCGGAGCCGCCGCTCGAGCCGCCGGCCACGCGTCCGGGATGTTCCGGGTTCGGGACGCTGCCGAAGTGCTCGTTCTCCGAGGTCGTGCCGAAAGCGAACTCGTGCAGGTTCGCCTTACCGACGTTCGCGTAGCCGGCGGCCTCGAGCCGCCGCACCGCCTCGGCCGTCTCGCGCGGCACGTGCTCGGCGAACAGGATCGATCCGTACGTGGTCACGAGGCCCTCCGTGTCGAACAGATCCTTGACCGCGAGCGGGATGCCCTCGCCGGGTGCCTCCGGCCGGGCGAGGAAGATCAGAAGACGGCCAGGTAGATGAACGCGACCGCGAAGGCGAGCCCGACGAGCACGACGAAGAGCGCGAACAGCGCGAGGCCGATCCGGTTGTTTGCACGCTCGAAGTCCGGGCCGTGCTCGGTCATCAGAGCAGCGGGTCGACGGCGAGCGCCACGAACAGCAGCGCGAGGTAGAGGAGCGAGTAGTGGAAGAGCGCGCCGGCGCGGGCGGTCGTGGTCTCGCGGCGCAGCCGCCAGGCGAGGCGCAGGAAAATCGCCCCGAGGAGTAGCGCTGCCGCCAGGTACGCGATGCCGACCGTGTGCCACGCGAAGGGCAGCAGCGTCACGGCGACCAGCACGAGCGAGTACCAGACGATCTGCCTCGCGGTCTCGTCGTCGCCGCGGACGACCGGCAGCATCGGAACCTGCGCGGCCGCGTAGTCGCGCTTGATCACGAGCGCCAGCGCCCAGAAGTGCGGCGGCGTCCAGAAGAAGACGATCAGGAAGAGGAAAAGCGCCGGAACAGTCAGGTTGCCGGTCGCCGCGGCCCAGCCCACCAGCGGCGGGACGGCGCCGGCGGCGCCGCCGATGACGATGTTCTGCGGCGTCGAGCGTTTCAGCCAACGGGTGTAGACGAGCACGTAGAACAGCCCTCCGACGAGCGCCAGCACCGCGGTCAGCACGTTCACCAGCGAGGCGAGCAGGACGAACGAGAACGCCATCAGCGCGAGCCCGAACTCGACCGCGCGCTCGGGCGTGACGCGGTCCTCGGCCACCGGCCGGTGACCAGTGCGGCGCATCAGCCGGTCGAGGTCGCGGTCGAGCACGTGGTTGAGCGCGCTCGCCCCCCCGCAGGCGAGCGCGAGGCCGGCCATCGTGACCGCGAAGGTGCCGAGCGGCGGCACGCCTTCCGCGCCGACGAACATCCCGGCCGCGCCGGTCAGCAGCAGCAGACTCATGATCCGCGGCTTCGTCAGCGTGACGTAGTCGCGCCACGACGCGGGCGCCACCGGCTCGCCGCGGAAGGTCTCAGCCGTGATCACAAGCGTCGCCGCCAGCGACAGGCCGGCGAGTGCGAGGTGCGCCGGCTTCGAGATCACGAGGGCCGCGGCGAGGAAGGCGACGAGCGCCGTCACCGCGGGGATCAGCAGCCGCCGGTACTCGACCCAGGCCGCGGCGACGAGCGCCGCGAGCGGCGGCAGGGCCAGTGCGGCGAGCCCGCGGTGGGCCGCGCCGAGCTCCATCGCCCCGCTCACGACTGCCCCGCAGCACGCAGCGGCCGCGAAGAGCGCCGTCAGCCGCAGCCAGGGACCGGGGCGCAGGTCAGACACGGGCCTCCGCGATCCGCCGTCGCAGGTCGCGCAACGGCCTCGGGCTCGTCACGTAGGGGACCTTGTCGAAGTTGTACGTCGGCGGCGGCGAGGTGGTGTACCACTCGAGCGTGTCGGCGAGCCACGGGTCGTTGACGGCCCGCGCGCCCGACCGCTGCGTCTTGAGCACGTTGATCGCGAACGCGAGCAGCCCGAGCGCCATCACGCCCGACCCGATCGTCGAGATCAGGTTGTACCACTCCCAGATTCCGCCCTCGGAGTACGTGTAGATCCGCCGCGGCATTCCCAGCAGCCCGAGCATGTGCATCGGGAAGAACGTCAGGTTCATCCCGATGAGCACGAGCCAAAAGCTGAGCTTCCCCAGCCGCTCGTCGAGCATCTTTCCGAACATCTTGGGCCACCAGTACGAGAGCGCGGCCAGCATCGCGAAGATCGAGCCGCCGAAGAGGACGTAGTGGAGGTGGGCGACGACGAAGTACGTGTCCTGCGCCTGCCAGTCGAACGGATAGGCGGCCACGAAGATCCCGGAAAGCCCGCCGATCGTGAACACCACGATGAAGCCGAGCGCGTACAGCATCGGCGTGTCGAAGTGGAGGTTGCCGCGCCAGGTGGTGGCGAGCCAGTTGAAGATCTTGATCCCCGTCGGGACGGCGATGATCATCGACGAGATCATGAAGAACCCCTGCAAATAGCCAGGAAGGCCAACCGTGAACATGTGGTGGGCCCAGACGAGCATCGAGTAGAAGCCGATCGCGACCGACGAGAGCGCGATCGCCGTGTAGCCGAAGATCGGCTTGCGCGAGAACACCGGGAGCACCTCGGAGATCACTCCCATCGCCGGGAGGATCATCACGTAGACCTCGGGGTGGCCGAAGAACCAGAACACGTGCTGGTAGAGGAGCGCGCTGCCGCCCTCGTCCGGGATGAAGAAGTGCGTCCCGGCCTGGCGGTCGAGCAGCAGCATCGTCAATCCGGCCGAGAGCGCCGGGAGCACGACGACGAGCAGCGCCGCGTAGACCTCGATCGACCAGACGAACAGCGGCATCCGCATCCACGACATCCCGGGCGCTCGCAGCCGGTGGATCGTGACCAGGAAGTTGATCGCGCCGGCGAGCGACGAGAGCGTCAGCACGTGCAGCGAGAGGATCCACAGGTCGACGCCGCTTCCCGGCATGTAGTTGTCGGAGAGCGGCGGGTAGCCCGTCCAGCCCGCCGCGGAAGGGCCGCTGGACGAGAACCAGCTCGAGTAGAGGATGATCCCGCCGAGCAGGAAGAGCCAGTAGGAGAGCGCGTTCAGCCGGGGGAACGCCATGTCGCGCGCGCCGATCATCAGGGGCACGAGGTAGTTCGCGAGCCCGGCCCAGAACGGCACGATGACGAGGAAGATCATCGTCGTCCCGTGGATCGTGAAGAGCTCGTTGTAGGAGTTCTTGGTGATGAAGTGTTCGTTCGGCGTCGCGAGCTGCGCGCGCATCAGCAGCGCCAGGATCCCGCCCGCGAGCATGAAGACGAGGGTCGTGACGATGTAAAGGATCCCGATTCGCTTGTGGTCGACGGTCGTCAGCCAGCTCGAGACGCGCCCGCCCGAGATGGTCGCCGAGAGAGGCGGACGCTCAGCCCTGGCCGCCACTGGACCCTCCCTGGTGGAACCGCCGCTGCAGGTACGCGGTCGTGGCGGCCAGCTGCTGCTGCGGCCAGTCCTCGCCGACCGCCGGCATCTTCCCGACCCCGTTGTGGACGACCTGTGCCAGCGCCTCCTTGTCGGCGAGGATCGGGTTGGAGGCGATGTTCGGCCCGATGCCGCCCTGCGCGGCGAGGCCGTGGCACTTCGCGCAGACGCCGACGAACGTCTCCTTCCCGAGCGCCGCGCGGTCGTCCTTGCGCTGCCGGACCCAGGCGTCGTACTCGTCGGCGGGCATCACCTCGACCCGCGCGAGCATGGCCGCATGCTGGATGCCGCAGAGCTCGGCGCACTGGCCGGGGAACGTGCCGAGCTTCGTTGCCCGGAAGCTCGTGTAGTTCGTCTTGCCCGGGATCGCGTCGAGCTTCCCGCCGAGCGCCGGCACCCACCAGCTGTGGGCGACGTCGTGGCTCTCGATCTGCAGCCGAACCGTGCGGTTGTACGGCAGACGCAGGTGGTCGACCGAGATCGCGCCGTTCGGGTAGACGAACTCCCAGTAGAACTGGCGGCCGTTGATCGTGATCTGCTCCTTGGCGCGCGCCTGATCGGAGAGGCCGGAGGTAGCGCCGATGTCGCTCACCTTCCAGAAGACGAAGCCCGCGATCACCGCGAGGATCAGGACCGGCCCCGCGGTCCAGGCGAGCTCGAGCTTCGTGTGGCCTCGCACCTGTGAGCCCTCGATCTCGCGGGGGCGGCCATGGCTCCGGTACCGCACGATGAAGACGAGGAGCAGCCCGGCCACGAGCACGAAGATCGCGATCGAGATGGCCAGGATCAGCCAGTAGATGTCGCGAATGTTCTGCGCGTTCGGCGAGGCCGGCGACGGGGGCGCGAGCCCGCCGTTGCCCGCCACAGCGGCCGCCACGGCCACCAGCGCGAGCAAGGCGACGCAGAAGAGGACACGGACGAAGCGGCGCACAGGCGGTGGCATTCTACGAGCCGTGCCCGAGAGGACGCGCGTGCAACTACCAGCGGGAGTCGGCGAGAGCTTCGAGGTCTTTGTCAACGGCGTCGTGCAGCAGCCGGGTCGTGACTTTCGCCGCGAGGGCGGGGAGCTCGTGTTCGACCGGCCGCTGGCGCGTGAGGGCCGCCTCGGCTTCTGGCGCTGGCTGTCGCTCTTCCTCGGCGTGGCCGGTACGTACCGCCAGAACGACAGCGTGGACGTCGTCTACCGGCACGACGGCCGCCGCATCGTCGCGACCAGCCTGCCGCTGGCGCTCGAGGAGGATTAGGCCGGGTCAGGCAGCTCGACGGGCCGGCCGTCGAGCTGCACACAGCGCTGCGGCAGCCCATTGGCCGCGGTCCAGCGCGCGACCGCCAGCAGCACGGCATCGAGCTCCTCGCCGCTGCTCTCCTCGACCCGGACCTCCCAGCGCTCGTCGTCGAGCGGCAGGACGTCGATCCGGGCGAAGGGAACCAGGTCGCTCAGGAGCTGGGTTGCCGCGCCCTCGTTCGGCGCTTCGATGCTGATCGTCGAGATCCTGACCCTCCTCGGCGGCGGAGGGGACCAGGGTACCTCAGTCCGCGAGTGACAGAACCTCGTCGAGGACGCCAAGGCCCTCGTCGAGCTCCTCGCGCGTGATCGTCAGCGGCGGCGCCACGACGATCACGTTCCAGTGCGTCATCAGGTAAAGCCCGCGCTCCATCGCCGCTTTCGCCAGCTTGGCCACCGGCGCGGCGGCTTCGCCCGCCGCGTTGAACGGTACGAGCGGCTCGCGCGACTCACGGTCCTTCACGAGCTCGATGCCCCAGAAGAGGCCCTTGCCGCGAACTTCGCCGATCGACGGGTACTTGTCCATCAGGCCGCGCAGGCCCTCGCCGAGAGCCTCGCCCATCGTCGCCGAGTTCTCGACGATGCCCTCCTCCTGGAAGGCCTCGATCGAGGCGATCGCGGAGGCGCAGGCCAGGATGTGGCCGCTGTACGTGAGGCCCCCCGCGAAGTACTTGTCCTGCACCCAGTCGGCGAGCTTCTGGTTGATGATCATCGCGCCGAGCGGGACGTAGCCCGAGTTGATCCCCTTGGCCACGGTCATGATGTCGGGCACGACGCCCCAGTTGTCGACGCCGAACCACTTGCCGGTGCGGCCGAAGCCGGCCATCACCTCGTCGCAGATCAGCAGGATCCCGTGGCGGTCGCAGACCTCGCGGATCGACTGCAGGTAGCCGTCGGGCGGGACGATGATCCCGTTCGTGCCGACGATCGTCTCCATGATCACGGCGGCCACGTTCTGCGCGCCTTCGTACTGGAGGATCTCCTCGAGGTGCGGTGCGCCCGAGCACACCGGGCACGGATCTGGGTGGCCGGCCGGGCAGCGGTAGGTGTAGGGGTCGAGCATCCGCACGACGCCCGGAATGCCGGGCTCGGCGGGCCAGCGCCGCGGGTCGCCGGTCAGCGTGATCGCGCCGCCGGTTGCGCCGTGGTAGGAGCGGTAACGCGCGACGATCTTGTGGCGGCCGGTGTACCAGCGGGCGAGCTTGATCGCGTTCTCGTTGGCCTCGGCGCCGCCGTTGGTGAAGAAGCTCATCGTCAGGTCGCCGGGTGTGACCTCGGCGAGCAGCCGCGCGAGCTCCGAGCGCGTCTCGTGCGCCATGGGCGGCCCGATCGTCGTCAGCTTCTCGGCCTGCTCCTTGATCGCCGCGACCACCTTCGGGTGCTGGTAGCCGATGGAGACGTTGACGAGCTGTGACGCGAAGTCGAGGTAGCGGTTCCCCTCGGTGTCCCAGAAGTGGCGACCCTCGCCGCCCGCGACGACCAGCGGCTGCAGCTGGTTCTGCACCGACCAGGAGTGCAGGACGTGCTGCTTGTCCAGCTCCGCGATGCGCTTGGCGTCGAGGCCTTCGGAGACAGCCATCGCCACGATCCTAGCGGCGCTAACCTGCCTGTGACTCAGAAGGAGGCGGGAGATGACCGAGGTAGCGGATCAGTTCACGGAAGAGCGCGCGGGCGAGACCACGCGGATCACGCACTGGATCGACGGGCAGCGCGTCGAGGGCACGTCGGGCCGCAGCGGCCCGGTCTACAACCCCGCGACCGGAGTGCAGAGCGGCGAGGTCGACTTCGCGACGGTCGAGGAGGTCGACGCCGCCGTGCAGGCGGCCAGGCGCGCCTTCGAAGGCTGGCGGACGATGTCGCTCTCGCGCCGCACCGAGCTCTACTTCCGCATCCGCGAGCTCTTCCACCAGCACAGCGAGGACCTCGCGCGCCTCCTGACGCTCGAGCACGGCAAGGTGCTCTCCGACGCGAAGGGCGAGATCGCGCGCGGCCTCGAGGTGATCGAGTTCTGCTGCGGCATCCCCGAGCTCTTGAAGGGCGGCTACTCGGAGCAGGCGTCGACCGGGATCGACGTCTACTCGATCCGCCAGCCGCTGGGCGTCGTCGCCGGCATCACGCCGTTCAACTTCCCGGCGATGGTTCCCATGTGGATGTGGGCGCCCGCGATCGCGTGCGGGAACACCTTCGTGCTGAAGCCGTCCGAGAAGGATCCGTCCGCCTCGATGCTGACCGCCGAGCTGCTGAAGGAAGCCGGGCTCCCCGACGGCGTCTTCAACGTCGTCCACGGCGACAAGGTCGCGGTCGATGCGGTGCTCGAGCATCCGAACATCGCCGCCGTCTCGTTCGTCGGCTCGACGCCGATCGCCCGGTACGTCTACGAGACCGGCACGAAGAAGGGCAAGCGCGTCCAGGCGCTCGGCGGGGCGAAGAACCACATGATCGTGCTCCCCGACGCGGACATCGACATGGCTGCCGATGCCGCCGTCAGCGCCGGCTACGGCTCGGCGGGCGAGCGCTGCATGGCGGTCTCGATGCTCGTCGCGGTCGGACATGCCGCCGACGACCTCGTGGGCGCGATCCAGGAGCGGCTGCCGAAGGTGAAAGTCGGCGACGGGATGCAGCCGGACTCCGAGATGGGCCCGCTCGTCACGCGCGAGCACCGCGACAAGGTCGCCTCCTACATCGAGAAGGGCGCCGCCGAAGGCGCGAAGGTCGTCACGGACGGCCGCGAGACTGCGCCGGACAACGGCGGCTTCTTCCTCGGCGCCACTCTTCTCGACGACGTCACGCCCGAGATGGAGGTCTACAAGGACGAGATCTTCGGCCCGGTGCTCGGGATCGCGCGCGTGGACACCTACGAGGAGGCGGTGCGCCTCGTGAACGAGAACCCGTACGGCAACGGCGTCGCGATCTTCACGCGCGACGGCGGCGTCGCCCGGCAGTTCCAGTTCGAGGTGAACGCCGGCATGGTCGGCGTCAACGTCCCGATCCCGGTGCCTGTCGCGTACTACTCGTTCGGCGGCTGGAAGAACTCGCTCTTCGGCGACCTGCACATCTACGGGCCCGAGGGGATCCAGTTCTACACGCAGGGCAAGGTCGTCACCTCGCGCTGGCCGGATCCGGCGACGAGCAAGGTCGACCTCGGCTTCCCGCAGACGCGCTAGACCAGTTCAAACGCACATTCGGTGACAGTCACTGTGACTGTCACCGTTGGCTCGCAAGGGGCGCTAGAGCGCGAGCTTGCGCTCGACGCCGACGTCGGTCGCCAGCGCTTCCAGCCAACCGCCTCGCAGCGAGGCGAGCAGCTCCTGGCCGAGCTCGAACGCCTCGTCGAAGCGGCCGACGATTGCCTGACCGGTCTCACGCGCACGCGCGAGGACTTCGGTTTCGTCGACTCTCGCGGCCTGGCCGTCGCGCACCGACCACTCTCCGCCCACGAGCACCGAGTCGACCGCGAGCGTCGAGGAGCCGAAGGCGAGTTGCCGCAGCGGGTCGTTCAGCGGCGTGAAGACGTGCGAGTCGAGGTCGAGCAGCACCAGGTCGGCGCGACGCCCGGGCTCGATGCAGCCGAGCCCCGGGGCGTCGCCGGCCGCGACCGCGCCGCCGATCGTGGCGAGTTGCCAGGCCTCCTTGGCGCCGAGCCATTGTTCGTAGTCGATCCCCCAGAGCTTGTGCACGAGCGAAGCGAGCTTCAGCGAGGCGAACATGTCGAGGCCGTCGTTCGAGGACATGCCGTCGGTGCCGAGCGCGACGTTGACGCCCTCCGCCAGCAGCCGCGGCACGGCGGCGAGGCCCGAGCCGAGCTTCAGGTTCGAGGCCGGGTTGTGTGCGATCGTCACGCCGCGGTCGCGCACGAGCTCGATGTCGCCGGGTGTCAGCCAGATCCCGTGCGCGAAGTTCACGCGGGGCGAGAGGAAGCCGATCGCGTCCATGTGCTCGACTAGCGTCTTGCCGTACATGCGTCCGCCCGAGACCGCCTGCATCCGCGTCTCGAGCACGTGGATGTGGATCACGAGATCGAGCTCGTCCGCCAGTGCCGCGCAGCCGACGAGCATCTCGTCCGTGCAGCGCTGCGGGCCCGACGGCCCGAGCGCGATCGAGATCCCCTCGTCGGGACGGTGGAACCGCTCGACCGCGTCCCTGCAGAAGCGCTCCCACTCGTCCCAGCTCGGCGGCGCGTCCGCCTCCAGCCGTGAGATCAGCTCCGAGGAGACGAGGCCCTCTTCGAGGATCACCGTCTCGTGGTAGGCGCGGTCGCCGATTCCCAGCGCGATCAGCGCCCGCAGCCCGGCGTCGCGATAGCCACGCACGACGGCGTCGAGCGACTCGGTCGTGAAGCCGTCGAGCTCGTAGATGAAGTCGACCACGCAGGTCGCGCCGGAGCGGAGCTGCTCGATCGCGCCCACCAGCGTGCGCAGGTAGATCTCGTCCGGCGACTGCGCCGGCGCCGCCAGCGCGGGGTACGAGAAGAGCATCCAGGGCTCGAGCGGCAGGTTGTCCCACATGCCGCGGAACCAGTTCTCGTTCGAATGGTTGTGCGCGTTGATCATCCCCGGCACGACAAGGCGCCTCGAGCAATCGACGCGCTCCGCGCCCTCCGGCGCCGAGGCCGTCAGGCGCCCGCCGTCGACGAAGACGTCTTGCCGGCGGAATTCACCGCCGCCCCAATCGACCAGCCCGCCTTCGAGGATCAACCGCACGATGCGGACTCTACGACGGCTCAAGGCCTTGCCGTACGTCCTGCCGAGGCCTGAGAATCGGACGTGCAGTCCGGTCTGTTCTCACCTAGGAGGAACCATGGAGCAGGCTGCACGGAACGACCCCGAGGTCCAGTTCGACGTCCACGGCATCGAGCCGATCCCGGACGCGGATCGCGATTCGACGCCGCTGCGTCAGTTCTGGATCTGGGCGGGCGCGAACATCGCGCCGATCAACTGGGTGCTGGGCGCGCTCGGCATCTTCCTCGGCCTCAGCCTGATCGAGACGATGATCGTCGTGCTCGTCGGGAACATCATCGGCTGCGCGCTGTTCGGCTTCTTCTGCCTGATGGGCAGCCGAACGGGCGTGAACCAGATGGTGCTCTCGCGGGCCGCGTTCGGCCGCCGGGGCGCCTACCTGCCGGCGACGGCCCAGCTGCTGATGACGATGGGCTGGCTCGGCGTGAACACCTGGGTCGTGCTCGACCTGGTGCTCGGGATCTTCAAGGAGATGGGCTACGACAACCCGGGCACGGGCGCGAAGTACGCCGTCGGGATCGGGATCATGGCCGTCCAGGTCGTGATCGCGATCATCGGCTTCTACCTGATCCAGACGTTCGAGAAGTGGACGGTGCCGGTCGCGGCCGCGTTCATGATCGTGATCTCGATCCTGGCCTGGACGAAGGTCGACGTCGTCTGGACGCACTCGACGGTGCACGGCGGCGACAAGTGGACCGCGATCACGCAGCTGATGACCGCGATCGGCGTCGGCTGGGGCATCACCTGGCTGACGTGGTCGTCCGACTACACGCGCTTCATGCGGCCGGGAACGCCGGATCGCAAGGTCTTCTGGTCGACCTCGCTCGGCGTCTTCATCCCGACCGTCTGGCTCGCGTTCGTCGGCGCCTCGGTCGCAAGCGTGACGACGTCGGCCGACCCGGCGGCGATCGTCACCGCCGCCTTCGGCACCGGCGTCTCCATCCTGGTGCTGTTCGTCGTCTGCCACGGTCCGGTCGCGACGAACATCCTCAACCTCTACTCGGCCTCGCTGGCGGCGCTGTCGCTCGACATCAAGATCAGGCGCTGGATCGTCACCGTGGCCGTGTCGATCGTCGGGACGATCACGCTGATCGCGTTCATCGAGCGCGACAGCTTCGCCCACGACTTCGACAACTGGCTCGCCTCGGTCGTGGTCTGGATCTCGGCCTGGGGCGGCGTGATGCTGATCGACTACTACCTCTTCAGGCGAGGGCGGGTCGATGTGCAGGCGCTGTACGCCGACCCGGAGCGGTCGATCTACGGCGACGTGAACTGGGCCGCCGTGATCGCGGCGATCGCCGGTTTGATCGCCGGCTGGTCCTGGGAGTACGGCCTGGTCGACTTCATGCAGGGCCCTCTCGCGAAGGCCACCAACAACACGGACGTCTCGTGGCTGACGGCCTTCGTCGTCTCCGGCGGCCTCTACTACGTGCTCCGGCCGATCCTGGCTCCGCGGGAATCCCCGGAAGCGGCACCGACCGTCTGACGCGCGCGGCGGAGGGCGGCCTCGCGCCGCCCTCCGCTCACGCGATGGCGCTCTCGGCGCGCAGTTCCTGGCCGAACTTCGCGCGCGCCACGTACTGGCCGATGCCGGGTGAGGCGACGAGCTCGTCGTTCTCGACGAGCACGTTCCCGCGCAGCAGCACGACCTCGGGGGTGCCGGTCACCTCGGTGCCCTCGTAGAGGTTGTAGTCGGTCTTCGAGTGCTGGTTGGCGGCCGTGATCGTGTGCTTTCGCTCCGGGTCGAAGATGACGAGGTCGGCGTCGGAGCCGACCGCGACCGTGCCCTTCCTCGGGTAGAGGCCGAACAGCTTCGCCGGGCTCGTCGCGAGTAGGTCGACCATCCGGTTGAGCGAGATCCGGCCGGCGCGGGCGCCGAACTCGTGGATCATGTGCAGCCGGTTCTCGAGGCCGGGGCCGCCGTTCGGAATCTTCGAGAAGTCGTCCTTGCCGAGTGTCTTCTGGCCGTCCCACTTGAACGCGCAGTGGTCGGTCGAGATCGCCGAGAGGGCGTCGGTGCGCACGGCGTTCCAGAGCACGTCCCAGTTCGACTTGTCTCGCACGGGCGGCGAGTAGACGTACTTCGCGCCCTCGAAGTCCGGCTTCGCGATGTCGTCGAGGGAGTTGAAGAAGTACTGCGTGCACGTCTCGCCCCAAACGTCCCAGCCCGCTTCACGCGCGCGCGCGATTGGCTCGACCGCCTCGCGGCACGTGACGTGGACGACGTAGAGCGGCGCGCCGGCCAGGTGCGCGAGCTGGATCGCCCGGTTAGTCGCCTCGCCCTCGGCTTCGGGCGGCCGCGTCAGCGCGTGGTAGAGCGGCTCGGTGTTGCCGGCCTCGAGCGCCTGGCGGACGAGGACGTCGATCACGTCGCCGTTCTCCGCGTGCACCATCACGAGCGCACCGGTCTGCGAGGCGGTCTCCATCGTCCGGAAGAGCGTCTCGTCGTCGACCATCAGCGCGCCCTTGTAGGCCATGAAGAGCTTGTAGGAGGTGACCCCCTGGTCGGGCAGCGTCGCCAGCTCGTCGAGCCGTCCCGGCGCCGAGAGGTCGGTGACGGCGATGTGGTAGCCCATGTCGATGATCGCCTTGCCTTCGCGCTTCGAATGCCAGTCCGAGAGCGCGTCGGCGAAGCTCTGACCGGCGCCCTGGATGCAGAAGTCGACGTGACACGTCGTGCCCCCGAAGGCTGCCGCTGTGTGACGGGACGTCACGTCGTCGATGGTGGTCGTGCCGCCGAACGGCATGTCGAGGTGCGTATGCGGGTCGACGAGACCGGGAAGCACGAGCTTCCCGGTCGCGTCGATGACCGTGTCGGCGGTCACGTCGAGTGACTCGCCGAGCAGGGAGATCCGCTCGCCGTCGACGAAGACGTCGCCGACGTAGTCGTCGGCCGCCGTGACGATACGGCCGCCCTTGATCAGTACGGACATCG
>JBIOZO010000271.1:0-2331 GCA_044871215.1 Gaiellaceae bacterium
GGCTCTACGGCCACGACGAGGAGCTGCTGGAGCGGATGATCCGCCGCGTGGTGCTCCACGAGATCGCGCACCACTTCGGGATCAGCGACGAGCGGCTGGTCGAGCTCGACCGTTACTGAGACTTCAGAACCTGGTCGATCTCAGCGCTGAGCTGCTCGACGCTCGGCGAGCCGGCGCCCAGCGAGGTGAGCTTGCCGCCCGTCTTGCCGAGCACCAGCGTCGGCGTGCCCGTGAAGTTGTCGGCCTGCGCCTGGCTGTCGTAGGTCGCAGCCTTGTCCTTGACCGCCTGCGAGCCGGCGTCCTGCTGCAGCTGCGCGACGTTCACGCCCTGGATGCTCGCCGCGGCGTCGGCGACCATCTGGTCGTCGAGCCAGCCGCCATTCTCTGGCCCCTGGTTGAAGTAGAGAATCTGCGCGAAGTTGAACGCGCGGTTCTGCTTGGAGGCCGCGATCATCCCCCGCCGCCCGGTTTCCGAGTCGGGCCCGATGAACGCCACCGGCCGCGAGATCACCCTCAGCTTCCCGGTTCGCACGTAACGGTCGATGATCGTCGGCATCACCTCGGTCTCGAACTGGCGGCAGACCGGGCATTGGAGGTCGATGTACTCGACCAGCGTCGCCGGCGCACTCGCCTTCCCGAGGACGTCGCCGCTCTGCGGGATGCCCGCGAACTGCCTCTCGACGTCCGCGGCGCCGGAGAGCTTCGTGCCGGTGGTCGTGCTCGACGTGTCCGAGCCGCCCGAGAGGACTAGCACGCCGATCACCACGGCGGCGAGGATCACGATCCCGGCCACCGCGGCGATCAGCACCGCCGGCGAGGCCCTGCGGCCCTCCGTGCTCCGAACCGGTGGGCGCGCGGCCTGCTGCCGCTGGCGCCGGGCTTGCTTGCCGCTCGTCATCGCTCCGAAACGGTAGCCGCAGACGGCGGCCGAAACGAGGCCAGCAGCAGAAAGGCGAAGCAGAGGGCGAAGCCCGTCAGCGCGAGCGTCGGGATCGTCACGTAGCCGAACTCATTGATCCACTTGGTCGCGCAGCCGCCCGGCGCGGAGAGGACACACGCCTTCGCCTGCTCGACGACGCCGTTCTCGACCAGCAGGTGGTAGATCGAGATGCCCGCGCCGACGAGCGGTAGCGGTAGCAGGTAGCGGGCGACACGCCGGTCGTTGGCCAGCGCCGCCAGGAGGCTGATGATCGAGAGCGGGTACATGCAGATGCGCTGGTACCAGCAGAGCTCGCATGGGATGAAGCCGGCGGTCTCGGAGAAGAAGAGACTGCCGCCGGTGGCGATCGAGGCGACGAGGAAGACGCACCAGAGCTCGTAGCCCTCGAGCGTCACGCGCAGCCAGTCGCCCGGCGGGCGGAAACCGACCACCCAGCACAGGCCGGTCAGCAACAGGAGCCCCGCCAGCACCTGGCCGACCACGCCGAGCGCGGCGAGGATGACGATCACGTCGTGCGTCATCGGGGTGTCTCGAAGACCCGGCTCGCCTTGTAGTCGATCAGGATCGTCGAACGCCGCCGGCGCTCCAGCGCCGTCAGCCGGGCGAAGCCGACCAGCGACATCACCGCCAGGCCGAGCAGGATCCCGGCGAGGAACGCCGCGAGCGGCGGCTGCGGCCAGAGGGCGATCAGCGTCAGCGCGGTCAGGCCGATCGTGCTCGGGTAGGCGGCCTCGGCGAGCCCGCGCCATGGGCTCTTCCGGCGGGCTTCATACGGCGCCGGCTCGGGATCGCCGAACTTCAGCGCCGAGCGATGCCGCCGGTCGCCGCCGTAGATCGAGAGCAAGACGACCGCGGCGCCGAAGACGGCCAGGCCCGCGGCCGGCCCGCCCTCGACGCCGCGAGCCATCGCAGCCCCCACGCCGGCTAGACCGAGCACGCCACGGAGGGCAGCGATCAGGAGCGCCTGCTGCCTCGCCTCGACGAGGGCGGGCGCTCCTGCTCGCGATTCCACCTCAGCGGTCGCGACCGCCGCCGCGACCACGGCCGCCACCGCGACCACCGCGACCGCGATCGCCGTCGCGGCGCGGCGGACGCTCCTCGCGCTCGCGCGGCGGCGCGTCCTTCGCCCGCTCGATCAGCTCCTCGGGCTGGATGAGGCTGCCGTTCTCGTGCTTGGCGACGAGCTTGAGGCCGATGCGGCCCCGCTCCTTGTCGACCTCCTGCACGACGACGTCGAGCACGTCGCCGCGCTCGATCACGTCCTCGATGTGGCCGACGCGGCCCGGCCCGACGTTCGAGACGTGCAGCAGGCCGTCGGTGCCCTTCTTCAGCTCGACGAACGCGCCGAACTGAGTCGTCTTGACCACACGGCCGGTGTAGGTGTCCCCCAC
>JBIOZO010000272.1:0-4063 GCA_044871215.1 Gaiellaceae bacterium
CCGGCCGAGTCGCCGAGTGCGACCCGCGTCGCGACCGCGTAGCTCACGGTTACGGCCGGCGCGACGATCGCGATGGCGACGAGCAGGTGGCCCAGGATGCTCGCAACGAGGAGCGCCGCCCCGAGGAAAAGGCCGAATCCGGCGACCGCCCAGAGCCTCTGCCCGTAGAGGCGGACGGCCTCGGCGAGGAGCTCGCCGAGCTTCAGTGGGCGATCGACGATCATGGAGGCGGAACGGTACCCTCGCCGCATCGAGATCCGGCGCGAGACCTACGGGAGCGAAGCGGCCCGCGCGTTGACGGATCCACTCGCGGTGGAACTGCTCGAACGGCACGGGCGTCCGGGGTCGGGTGGAGAGCCGCCCGCATCCGACTTCGAGCCGCCGCGCGGCGCCTTTCTCGTCGGGTCGGTCGACGGCATCGACGTCGCCTGCGGAGGCGTATCCGGCTACGACGCAGAGACGGCGGAGATCCGGCGCATGTACGTGGTGCCGGAGCGGCGCGGGTGGGGGCTCGCTCGACTCATGCTCGGCGCTCTGGAGAACGAGGCGCGCGGGCTCGGATACGGCCACGTCCGCCTCGAGACGGGCGTCCACCAGCACGAGGCGCTAGGCCTCTATCGCTCCTGCGGCTTCGAGGAGATCCCGCGCTACGGGCCGTACGCCGAGGACGAGCTCAGCGTCTGCTTCGAGAAGCCGCTCTAGCGCTCTCCGGAGGCGAGGCGAAGCCCGAGCGCGACCAGTACCGCGCCCGTGAGCCCGTCCACGACCCGGCGGACGCGCGGCCGCTCGAAGACAGTCTTCGCGCGGGCGACCGCGAACGCGTACGCAGTGAGCCAGGCGGCGGTCATGGCGCAGAAGCAAAGACCCAGCGCGAGAAAGGTGGCGAAGCGGGGCCCCGACTCGGGCGCGAACTGCGGCAGAAGGCTCGTGAAGAAGACCGCCATCTTCGGATTGCCGAGGTTCGAGACGACGCCCTGCCGGTAGGCCTTCGCCGGCGAGAGGTTTCCTCCCGATCCGACAGTGTCGACTCTGAGGCCCGAGCGCCGCAGCGCGTGCACGAGCATCTGCCCGCCCAGGAAGACGAGGTAGATAGCGCCCGCCACCTTGATAGCGAGGAAGGCGGGTTCGGAGGCCAGAAGGAGCGCGGTGATCCCCGCGCTCGCGGCGAGCGTCCACACCGCCTGGCCGCTGGAGACGCCGAGCGCGGTCGAGACGCCGGCTCGCCGCCCGCCGAGGAGCGCACTGCGGATCGTGAGCGCCGTGTCCTGGCCGGGGGTGACGATGACGAGCGCCGAAACTCCGAAGAATGTGAGCAGCTCTCTCATCTCAGGTCCAGATCGTGTCGGAGCGGCTCACGTGCCGCAAGCCAATCCGCCGGAATGCCCTCGTGTCCGACGAGAGCGCCCGCAAGCCCGCCGACGATCGCGCACGTCGTGTCTCTGTCGCCAGGGACGGACACCGTCGCCCAGAGCGATTCGGTGTAGTCCCCGAGGTGGCGCGCGAACGTCCAGAGGCAAAACGGAACGGTGTCCGCGCACACCGTCTTCAGGCCGGCGCCCACCTCGAGAGCCACCGTCAGCGGATGATCGTCGAGCGGGATTTCCGCGACCCGCCCGACCGCCTGGCGCGTCGGGCCGTCCGGTGTGGCCGCGAGCACGGTTGCGAAGAGCGCCCCGGGTTCTCCCCCGCCGCGCGCCGCCCAACCGGCAGCAGCGGCGATAGCAACCGCGCCGGCCTGTCCGTCGGAATGTGCATGCGTGACGACCGCCGAACGAATTGCCTCGTCCACGAGACGTTCCTCGTCGTCGGCGAAATAGGCGCCGAGCGGCGCGACACGCATGGCAGATCCATTGCCCATAGACCCGAGCCCGCCGAATGCGGTCGCCGCCGCAGCGCGCCAGTGCAGCCCACGGCTCATCCGCTCGAGGATCTGAACCGCTCCTGGCCCGTATCCGCGGGACGGATCGGCGGAGAAACGCGCGGCGAAGGCCTCGGCGAGGCGGTCCTCGTCGATGCTGCCGTGACGCTCGAGGACGTCGACGATCGCAATCGCCATTTCGGTGTCGTCGGTGGTCTCCCAGCGAGGCAGGGGGACCCGCCGCGCCTCGATCGCCTCGGGGTTGAGGAAGAGGCGCTCGCCGAAGGCATCTCCAACGGAAAGGCCAGCGAGACTCGCATGCGCTCTTGCGAGGCGTTCGGAACGGGAGTCGGCGATGAGACAAGGGTAGTGTCTCGGTCGTGGGTTTCACGATCTTTCAGGCAGACGAGCTGCCGTTCGTGCCGCGCGACGAGAACGATCCGCGCAGCGTGGCCCGGCTCTCCGACGCACTGGCCGAATCGCGGGCGAACGTCTGGCGCTATCCGCCCGGGGCGCAGGGCAAGCGGCACCGCGACCTGGGCCAGGAAGAGGTCTTCGTCGTCCTGGAGGGCACGCTCACGGTCGATCTCGGCGAGCCGCCGGAGCGGCACGAAGTCGCGCGAGGCGGCGTGATCGTCGTGGAGCGCGGCACGGTGCTCCAGCTGCGCAACGCCGGCGACGAGGAGGTCGTCCTCTTCATCTACGGCGCCCCGCCGGAGACCGGCAAGAGCGAGTTCCTCGACCCGGTTCCCTAGACCGCGGCCGGCGCGGCGGCCGGAGCCTTCTCGAAGACGAGCTCGCCGTTCAGCGCATCTACGCGGATGCGATCGCCGTCGGCGAAGTCGCCCTCGAGGAGCCGCATCGCGAGCGGGTTCTCGACCATCCGCTGGAGCGCCCGCTTGAGCGGGCGGGCGCCGTAGATCGGATCCCAGCCGGCCTCGGCCAGGCTCTCCTTGGCCGGGTCGGTGAGCTCGAGCTCGATCCCGCGCTCGGCGAGCCGGGCGCGAAGCCGTTCGAGCTGGAGCTCGACGATGTCGGCCAGCTGCTCGCGCGTGAGCGCCTTGAACTCGACCACCTCGTCCACCCGGTTCAGAAACTCCGGCCGAAAGTACTCGGAGAGAGCCTCGGCCGAGCGGATGTTGGATGTCATGATGATGACCGTGTTGCGGAAGTCGACCGTGCGGCCCTGGCCGTCGGTCAGCCGTCCGTCGTCGAGGATCTGCAGGAGGACGTCGAAGACCTCGGCGTGCGCCTTCTCGATCTCGTCGAGGAGAACGACGGAGTACGGTCGCCGCCGCACGGCCTCCGTGAGCTGGCCGCCCTCGTCGTACCCGACGTAGCCGGGTGGGGCGCCGACGAGGCGTGAGACCGTGTGGCGCTCCTGGTACTCCGACATGTCGAGCCGCACGAGCGCGCGGTCGTCGTCGAACATGAACTCTGCCAGCGCGCGGGCAAGCTCGGTCTTCCCGACGCCGGTGGGGCCGAGAAAGATGAAGGAGCCGATCGGCCGGTTCGGGTCCTGCAGGCCGGTGCGGGCGCGACGCAAAGCGTTGGCCACGGCCTCGACGGCCTCGTCCTGGCCGACCACGCGCTGGTGCAACCGTTCCTCCATGTGGATGAGCTTCTCGGTCTCGCCCTCGAGGAGGCGGGCGACCGGGATGCCGGTCCAGCGCCCGACGACCGCGGCGACGTCGTCCTCGTCGACCTCCTCCTTGACCATCGGCTCGAACTCGGCCTGCTCGCGCTCGGCGAGCTCGGTCTCGAGAGCCGGCAGCTCGCCGTAGCGAATCTCGGCGACCCGCTGCAGGTCGCCCTGCCGCTCGGCGCGCTCGGCCTCCATCCGCAAGTCGTCGATCCTCTGGGTGATCTCCTTGACGCGATCGAGCGCTTCCTTCTCCTTCGCCCAGCGCGCCGCCAGCTCGTCTCGATGCGCCTTCGCATCGGCAAGCTCCCGCTCCACCGGCTCCCGCACCTCCTTCGACTCCTTGCCCATGGCGGCGAGCTCGATCTCGAGCTGCCGCACGCGCCGCTCGGCCTCGTCGAGCTCGAGCGGCGAGGAGTCGATCTCCATGCGCAGGCGCGAGGCCGATTCGTCGACGAGGTCGATTGCCTTGTCGGGCAGCTGGCGATCGGAGATGTAGCGGTCGGAGAGCACTGCCGCGGCCACGAGCGCCGCGTCGCGGATCCGCACGCCGTGGTGCGCTT
>JBIOZO010000273.1:0-20643 GCA_044871215.1 Gaiellaceae bacterium
ACGCTTTCCGCACCTTCCAGATCTGCTCCATCGGCCAGCTCCGAGCCCAGGCGGTCTCCTCCGCCGAGCGGTACGTGGAGGCGGCTCCGTCGGGCGGCTGGACCTCGATCAGGTCCTCGATCACGAAGCCGGTCCGGCGGAAGAGCCGGATCCACTCGCCCATCGGGATCATGAACTCGACCGAGCCCTCCGGTGTCTCCCAGCGGTGCAGCTCGAAGTACGGCCGCTGCAGCCGCTCGGAGATCGTGTCGGCCTCTTCGTCGAAGCAGAGCCACTCGATCGGCGCGCCGCCGCTGAATGCGAAGAGCCCGCCGGGCCGCAGCACGCGAGCGACCTCGGGGACGAAGAGGTAGGGGTCGGCGAAGGTCGGCGCGCCCCAGTCGGCCATGACGACGTCAAACGACGCGTCCTCGAGCGGCATCGCCTCGGCGCTTGCGTGCAGCAGCGGGAACTCCAGGCCCGCTTCGGCGTTCGCGGCACGCGCCCGCTCGAGCCGCGCCTCCGAGTTGTCGAGCCCGACGGGGCGGGCGCCGGCACGCGCAAGCGAGCGCGACCACTCCGCGGCGCCGCAGCCCAGCTCGAGTACGTCCTTGCCCGAGACGTCGCCGAGCACCTGCAGCTCGGACTCGGCGATCTGCCAGAGGCCCCACGCCATGCCGCGCTCGATGAACCGGGCGTTGCGCTCGTCGTACTCGGCACTCTGGCCGTCCCAGAACTCCCGGTTCCTGCGCGCGTGCTCGGTCAGCTCAGGCTCGGTCACTGCCGAACCAGAGCTTGAGCTCGCGCTGCGCCGAGTCCGGCGAGTCCGAGCCGTGCACCAGGTTGTCGGGCATCGAGAGGGCGAGGTCGCCCCGGATCGATCCCGGCTCGGAGTCAGCCGGATTGGTCGACCCCATCGTTCTTCGAACCGTCGAAATCGCGCCTTCGCCTTCGAGCGCCAGCGCGAGCGTGGGCGCAGAAGTGATGAACTCGACGAGCTCACCGAAGAAGGGTTTCTCCGCGTGCTCGGCGTAGTGCCGCTCGGCGAGCTCGCGGTCGACCTGGACGAGCCGCGCATCGCGGATCTCGAGCCCGCGGGCCTCGAAGCGCGCGAGGATCTCGCCGGCCAGCTTGCGCTGCACGGCGTCGGGCTTGATCAGCACCAGTGTCCGCTCGACCGCCATCGGCGGGTGAGTGTACTGAGACTAGGCAGAGCGTTCGCGACGCGGCGGTGTGAGCGCCTGGGTCTTGCCCAGCTCGACAGCCGCGGGCTCGACCGGCGTCTCGCAGTACGGGCACACCTGCCAGAGCGCCTCGAGCGGCTGCTTGCAGGTGCGGCACGACTGGCGGAGGCGCGTAGTGCAGACGGGGCAGACGAGGAATGCCGAGTCGACCTCCGCGCGGCACACCGGGCAGTGCATGTCGCGGCGGATCAGCCGCTGCTCCATCGCTTTGATCTCGAGCTCGCGCTCGCGCACGTCTTCGAGGTACTCCGGCGGCCTGAAGAGCATGTAGATCAGCGGGCCGACGAACGGTGGCACGAGCCCCAGCACCGTCGCCATCCCGACCAGCCACGGATCTTCGATCCGCCGGCGGGCGTCCTTGAAAACCCAGAACGCGGTCGCCAGCCAGAAGACCGCGACGAAGAACAGCGTCAGGTTGCGAATCACGGTCCACGTGCTGTGGCTGAAGAAATCGAACAGTCCGTTTGCTGCAACTGGGGCCAAGCGCATCTCCTAGAGAAGGAGCTTTCCGACCAAGTATCCGGCGCCGAACGCGAGGCCGACGATCGCCAGGACAACGACGACGGCAACCGCGAAGACGCTCAGACGCTCGCCGAACTTCCCCATGGTACGCGCTCAGTTCGGACGGTGAGGTCGGCCAGGAGATAGAGCGAGCCGGTCACGAGGACGGCACCCTCGTCGCCGGCCAGGTCGCGTGCGTGCGCGAGCGCCGCATCGGGGTCGGCGACCGCCTCCACCCTGTCGAAGAAGGGCCGCGCGCGCGTCGCCAGCTCATCGGCGGGACGCGCCCTTGCGCTGTGCGACGTAGTGGCGACGAGTGTGTCTCCCGCGCGCGAGAGGGTCCGCAGCATGGCATCGGCGTCCTTGTCGGCGAGGATCGAGGCCACGACGACGTAGTCGGCCCGAGGAAGCCGCTCGACGAGCCACTCGACCCCGGCCGGGTTGTGGGCGCCGGCGAAGACGTCGTCGCCGACGCGGTCGAAGCGGCCGGGGAGGGCGATCTCGACCTCGTTCTCGAGCGAGCGGCCCAGGAAGGCCTCGGCAGCGGCGCGACCGACGTCGTCGACAACCACAACGCGCTCGGCGCCTCGCGCGCGTGCGCGTGAAGCCCACTCCGGCTCGCCGAGGACAACCGTCGAGCCCGAGGCGACGACGGCCAGCTTCTCGTCGGCGATCGCCTCGCGGGTGTCGCCGAGCACGTCGACGTGGTCGAGCGAGACGTTCGTCAGGGCGACGACCTCCGCATCGAGGACGTTGGTCGCGTCGAGCCGTCCGCCGAGCCCGGCCTCGACCACCGCGACATCGATGCCCGCGGCCGCGAACTCTGCGAGGGCCGCGGCGGTGAGCACCTCGAACTGCGTCGCGCCGAGGCGCTCGGCGGCTGGGGCGACGCGTGCGAGCGCCGCCTCGAGGTCGGCGTCCTCGCCGTCGACCTGAATGCGCTCGCTCCAGCCGGCGACGTGCGGCGAGGTGTACGCGCCGACGCTCAAGCCCTCGCGCGCGAGAAACGCGGCCGCCCGGCGGGTCGCGGTCGACTTGCCGTTCGTGCCCACGACGTGGATCGCGCGGAACGCCCGCTGCGGCTCGCCGACCTCTGCCAGCAATGCGTGCATCCGCCCGAGGCCGAACTCCTCCGGCCACGGGGAGAGGGATTCCAACCACTCAAGCGGAGAGGGCATCGAGCTCGCGTCGGTAGCGCTCGAGCTTCTCGCGCTCGGCCTCGACCACGTCGCCGGGCGCGTTCGAGACGAAGCGCTCGTTGGCCAGCATCCCCTCCGCGCGGGCGATCTCGCCGCGCAGCCTGGCGGCCTCTGCCTCCACGTTCACGCCGTCCGTCCTCGTCCGCTCGGGCTTGACGACGGCGTCGAAGATCCGCTGCTGCTCCGCCTCGAGCTGCGGGCGCACGCCCGCGCGCCGGAAGACCTCGGCGGCGGTCTGGATCGGCTCGAAAGCCTCGCCCGCAGCCTCCGCGCCGAGCGGCTCCGGCCAGGGCGCGACGATCAGGCGCGTGTTGCGGGCGGGCAGGTTCGACCAGATCTCCTCCGTCACGTGCGGTAGCACGGGGTGGAGCAGCTTCAGCAGCCTGCCCAGGTTGTCGAGCGCCGTCGCCTGCGCGTCTGCGTCGCCGTCGTAGAGCCGCTGCTTGATCGCCTCGGCGTACCAATCGCAGAAGTCGTCGAAGGTGAGGTGGTAGAGCACGCTCGTGGCGGGCGAGAAGTCGAACGCGCCGAGGTGCGCGTCGACCTGCGCTTGCGCCTGGTCCAGGCGCCAGGCGATCCAGCGCTCCTCGAGCGCCTGGGGCCGCTGCTCCGGCCCCGCCTCCCCCACGTTGGCCAGGATCAAGCGCGAGACGTTCCAGAGCTTGTTCGCGAGCTTCCGACCCTCCTCGATCGCGCCCTCCGAGAAGCGCACGTCCTGCGAGGAGGTCAGCTTCAACAGGCCGTAACGCGTGGCGTCCGCACCGTGTCGTTCGACGAGCTCGAGCGGGTCGAGCCCGGTGCCGAGGCTCTTCGACATCCGCCGGCCGTCGGTCGCGAGCACCGTCGTGTGGATGATCACGGCGCTGAACGGGATCTCGCCCATGAGCTCCAGGCCGCTGAAGATCATGCGGTTCTCCCAGAGGCGGATGATCTCGCGGGCGGTCGTGTTGAGCGTGCCGGGGTACCAGGCCTCGAGCTCGGGGGTCTGCTCCGGCCAGCCGAGAATCGCGAACGGCCAGAGCGCGGACGAGAACCAGGTGTCGAGCACGTCCTCGCTGCGCGTCAGCTCCTTCGAGCCGCACTCGGCGCAGGCCTGGGGTTCGGTCTCCTCGACGGTCAGGTGGCCGTCCGGGCACTCCCACACCGGCAGCTGGTGGCCCCACCAGATCTGGCGCGAGATGTTCCAGTCCGGCGCGTTCTCGAGCGAGTCGATCGCGTAGCGTTGCTGCGAGGGCGGGTGGTAGCGGACATGGCCGTCCCTCAGCGCGGCGAGCGCCGGTTGCTTGAGCTCTTCCATCGCGCACCACCACTGGAGGGAGATCAGCGGCTCGATCCGACTCTTGCAGCGCTCGCAGAGCGCGACCGAGTGGCGGTACGCCTCACGCTTTACCAGCAGGCCTCGCTCCTTGATCCAGGCCAGGATCCGCTCCTCGGCCTCGTCCTGGGTCAGGCCTGCGAGCTCGCCGGTCATGCGCCCATCGGGCCCGATCACGGTCAGCTCCGGCAGGTCGTGCGCGCGGCCGATCTCGAAGTCCATCGGGTCGTGCCCGGGCGTGACCTTCAGCGCGCCGGTGCCGAACTCGGGGTCGACGCGCTCGTCCTCGATCACCGGCACCGAGCGTTCGACGAACGGCACGACCACCTCGCGTCCGACCGCGGCGGCCCACCGCTCGTCGCCGGGCGAAACGGCAACGGCCACGTCGGCGAGGATCGTCGCCGGCCGCGCGGTGGCGATCGTCACGCCGTCGTCCGGATCGTCCGCGAACGGGTAGCGGACGTAGGTGAGGGCGTCGTCGACCTCCTTGTGTTCGAGCTCGAGGTCGGAGAGCGAGGTCTCGTGGTGCGGGCACCAGTTGATGATCCGGTTCGCCCGGTAGATCCAGCCCTTGCCGTAGAGGTGGACGAAGAACCGCATCACCGCTCGGATGTAGGCATCGTCCATCGTGAATCGCTCGCGCCGGTAGTCCATCGAGGCGCCCAGGCGCCGGAACTGGCCCATGATCGTGCCGCCGTACCCGCGCAGCCAGTCCCAGACGATCTCGACGAACCGCTCGCGCCCGACCTCCTCGCGCGAGGTGCCCTGCGCGACGAGGTGCTTCTCGACGACGTTCTGCGTCGAGATGCCGGCGTGGTCGTAGCCGGTCAGAAAGGCGGTCTCGAAGCCGCGCATCCGATGCCAGCGGACGAGCGCGTCGGCGAGCGAGATCTGCAGCGCGTGACCCGTGTGCAGCGCGCCGGTGACGTTCGGCGGCGGGTGTGCGACGACGAAGGTTTCGCGGCCGGAGCCCGGCTCGGCGCTGTAGAGGCCTTCCTCCTCCCACGTGCGCTGCCAGCGCTCCTCCACGCCTTGAGGCTTATAGAGCGGTTCCATTCGGGCAAGTTTACGAGCACATGGGCGAGTTCTTTCACGCCGTCGGGGTCTTCTTCGACCAGCTTGCCGGGGTCGGCTGGACCGCCCTCGCGATCGGGCTCGCGCTCCACTTCGCGCGCCTCCTGACGCGCACGGTGGCGTGGCGAAACATCCTCGCCGCCTCGTACCCCAACGAGCGCTGGCGCTGGATCCCCATCGCCAAGGCGTACATCGGCGGGGTCGGGATCAACTCGATCGTCCCGGGGCGTGCGGGGGACGTGGTCAAGCTCTACCTCGTCCACCGCGAGCAGCCGGCGACGACCTACACCACCCTCGCCTCGACGCTCGTCACCGAGACCCTGCTCGACCTCGTGCTCGCGACGGCGATCTTCCTGTGGGCGCTGACGCAGGGAGTGCTGCCGAGCCTCGACGTGCTGCCGAGCATCCCGGCCTTCGACTGGGGCTGGCTCTTCCAGAACGAGCGGGTCACCGCGATCGTCGTGATCGCGCTGACGGTCGGCGCGATCTGGTTCGCACACTGGGCCTCGGTTCACGTCGAGGAGTTCAAGCAGCGCGTCGGCCTGGGCTTCGCGATCCTGCGCGACCGCGGCCGGTACTTCCGGGAGGTGGCGAGCTGGCAGCTGCTCAGCTGGGTGCTGCGGATCGCCTCGCTCTACTGGTTCCTGCGCGCCTTCCACGTGCACGCCTCGATCCACAACGCCCAGCTCGCCCAGGTCGTCGACAGCCTCTCGACGCTGCTGCCGTTCTCGCCGGGAGGGGCCGGCACGAAGCAGGGTTTGCTCGTCTACGTGCTCCACGACCAGGCCTCGAGCGCGCAGCTGCTGGCGTTCAGCGTCGGCCAGTACGTTGCCGTGACCGCGTTCAACGTGGCGATCGGGGCGGTGGCGATCTTCACCTCGCTCGGCACGCTGCGCCTGCGCAAGGTGATCGGCCAGGCGAAGGCCGACGAGGCCGACGCCGAGACGGGTTAGCGCCCGCGCACGTAGTCGAGCACGAGTTGCGGCACGTGTCCGGCGTGCTGGTCTGCGCCGGCCTTCGCCGGGAAGTCGAAGACGCCGATCATCATCTGCATCGGATAGTCTGGCGCCTGCTCGAGCATGCGCACATGCTACCCGTCGACGAAGAAGTCGACCCGGCCCCGGCGCCAGTCGACGGCGTAGGCGTGGAACTCGGACACCTCGATCGGCAGGCGCGGCGCATCGAACTCCTCGCGCAGAGACGAGTCGCGGAACCGGTGGATGCCCGCGCCGACCGCGTCGATCGCGTCCCCGAACACCTCGAAGACGCAGATCTCACCCGAGCGCTGCGGCTCGTCCTCGATGCCGGCCAGCCAGACCGACGCCATCGAGCGCGGACTGAGCTCCATCCGCGCTCGGATCTCGATGGAGCCGAAGTGCGGCGTCCAACCCCACTGCGTCGCCTGCGCCTCGCGCACCAGGAGCCCGTCGCGGAACGGCTGCTGACCGACCGTGCTGCCGGCCTCGCCGGAGAACACACCGGACTGGATGCCCGACACGCGCAACGGCTGCTCGTGCGTGTCCGCGCACCAGAGGCCCTGCTCGGCCGGGATCGAAAGCCGTAGCTCCGAGTCCGCGACCTCGTACGTCGCCGCGCTCTCAGCTCGTGAGCTCCACTGCGGCAGGTAGTGCGGGATCCACACCGAGCCGTCGAGGTCGTCGCCCTCGAAGTGGTCGCGAAACGGCACGCCCGGAGGCTAACGAGCGGATGCCTGAGTGCTTACGCCGACTCTTGGTCGAGCTCGGCCGGAGCCTCGTCGTCGGCGCCGGCGCTCGTGACGAGCGTCGGCTTGATGCCCTGCGCGATCGTCTCCTTGGTGATCGCACACTTGACGACGTCCTTGCGCGACGGCAGCTCGAACATCACGTCGAGCAGCGCGCCCTCGATGATCGAGCGCAGGCCGCGGGCGCCGGTCTCGCGGGCGAGCGCCTTCTCGGCGATCTCCCAGAGCGACTCCTCGGTGAAGACGAGCTCGATGTCGTCGTAGGCGAAGAAGCGCTGGAACTGCCGCGTGAGCGCGTTCTTCGGCTCGGTCAGGATCTGGACGAGGTCCTCGCGCTGCAGCTGGTGCACCGCCGAGACCACGGGGAGTCGGCCGATGAACTCGGGGATCAGCCCGTACGAGAGCAGATCCTCGGGCATCACCTGCGAGAGCATCTCGGACGCCTCGTACGAGTTCTTCGAGCGGATCTCGGCGCCGAAGCCCATCGCGTGCTTGCCGATGCGCTTGCCGATGATCGACTCGAGATCGGCGAACGCCCCGCCGCAGATGAAGAGGATGTTCGTCGTGTCGATCGACAGGAACTCCTGGTGCGGGTGCTTGCGGCCGCCCTGCGGCGGAACCGAGGCGACCGTCCCCTCGAGGATCTTCAGCAGCGCCTGCTGCACGCCTTCGCCGGAGACGTCGCGCGTGATCGACGGGTTGTCCGCCTTCCGCGCGATCTTGTCCACCTCGTCGATGTAGATGATCCCGGTCTCGGCCTTCTTGATGTCGAAGTCGGCCGCCTGGATCAGCTTCAGCAGGATGTTCTCGACGTCCTCACCGACGTAGCCGGCCTCCGTCAGCGCCGTTGCGTCGGCGATCGCGAACGGGACGTTGAGGATCCGCGCCAGCGTCTGGGCCAGCAGCGTCTTCCCGCAGCCCGTCGGGCCGAGCAGGAGGATGTTCGACTTCTGCAATTCGACGTCGTCGTCCTCCGCGGCCATCTGCACGCGCTTGTAGTGGTTGTAGACCGCGACGGAGAGGGTGCGCTTCGCCTCTTCCTGCGAGACGACGTAGTCGTTCAGGACCGCGTAGATGTCCTTCGGGCGAGGCAGGTTGTCGAGGTCGAGCTGCGCGGGAGCGGTGAGCTCCTCGTCGATGATCTCGTTGCAGAGGTCGATGCACTCGTCGCAGATGTAGACCCCTGGTCCTGCGATGAGCTTCTTGACCTGCCGCTGACTCTTGCCACAAAAACTGCAGAGCAGCTGCTCGTTGCCATCCGATGCGCGAGCCACCTCTGTCTCCTTTTACCTCGGAATGGTCCGAGGGTCTAGGCCTTCGCTCCGTCTTTGGCCGTATCGCGATGGATGATCACGCTGTCGATGATGCCGTAGTCCTGGGCTTCTTGCGGGGTCATGAAGTAGTCGCGCTCCATGTCGCGCGAGACCTTCTCCATCTCCTGCCCGGTGTGCTCCGACATGATCTCCTCGAGTCGTCGTTTGAGGGCGATCGTCTCCCGGGCGTGGATCTCGATATCGGTCGCCTGCCCCTGGAAGCCGCCCCAGACCTGGTGGATGAGGATCTTGGCGTTCGGCAGCGCCATCCGCTTTCCTTTCGCGCCGCCGGCGAGCAGGAGGGCGCCCATCGACATCGCCGTGCCGACGCAGATCGTCTGCACGTCGGGCTTGATGAACTGCATCGTGTCGTAGATGGCGAGGCCGTGGTACACGGAGCCGCCCGGCGAGTTGATGTAGATCGAGACGTCCTTGTCGGGGTCCTCGGACTCGAGGTGCAGGAGCTGCGCGATGATCAGGTTGGCGATCTGGTCGTCGATGGGCGTGCCGAGGAAGATGATTCGCTCGTTCAGAAGGCGCGAGTAGATGTCGAACGAGCGCTCGCCGCGCGACGTCTGCTCGATCACCATCGGGATCAACGGGCTCATGCTGGCTCCTTGCTGCCGGGGGTCCACAGTTTCGTCTCGGTCGGTTGGGATTCCTTGTCGGGGGTCCAGATCTCTTCGCGGGCGCGCGCGACCTCGGCCGGGATGCGCTTCGCCTCGGCTGCCACACGGTCGAGCGCCTTCCGCAGCCGCAGGTCGGCGCGCAGCACCTCCTGGCGCCCCGAGTCGAACACCTGCTTGACCGTCTCGTCGGGATCGTCGCCGGCCAACTCGGCCTGCTCGCGGATCAGCTCCTGGATCTCCTCGTCGGAGACCTCGAGCTCGAGCTTGTCGGCGACCGCCTCGAGGACGAGCTCGCGCGCGACCGACAGCGCCGCCTCCTGCGTCATCCGCTGGACGAGCTGCTCGGCCGTCTGGCCCGAGACCTGGAAGTAGGCCTCGGCGCTGATTCCTCGGGCCTCGAGCGAGCGCCCGAGCCCGTTCAGGAGCTCGCGCGTGCGCGCCTCGACGAGCGGCCCGCCGACCTGCACGTTCGAGGCCTGGACGAGCGTGTCGACGGCGGCCGCGCGGAACTGCGTCTCGGCCTCCTCGTCGAGCACGTCCTGCATCTTCTGTTCGAGGTCGCCGCGCAGCTCGGCGAGCGTGTCGAACTCGCTCGCGGCGCGCGCCAGCTCGTCGTCGAGCGGCGGCAGCACCTTCTCCTTGATCTCCTTGACCGCGACCGTGGCCTTCGCGGTCGTGCCGTCGACCGACTCGAACTCGACCTCCTTCGTCTCGCCCGAGGACGCGCCGGTGAGCGCGCGCTCGATCTCCTCCACCAGGCGGCCTGAGCCGAGCTCGACCACCAGGTCGCGCTGACCCTCGCCGTTCTCGTCGAGCGCGTCGACGACGAGCACGTCCCCCGTGTGGGCGGGCCGGTCCTCGACGGGCGCGAGTTCGGCGACCGACTCGCGGAGCGCTTCGAGCTCCTGCTCGACGAGCTCCTGCGGCACCTCCGGCTCGGCGTAGGGGACCTCGAGCTGCGACCAGTCGGCCGGCTCGGGCTTCGGCTGCACGGAGACCGTCGCGGTGAACTGGAAGTCGTCGTCCTCGGAGCTCGGCAGCTCGTAGTCGTAGTCGGGCGCGGCGACCGGCCGGATGTTCGTCGTCGCCGCCGCGTTCATGAACCAGCCGCCGATGTGGCTCTCGACCGCTTCGGTGAAGATCCGCTCGCGCCCGATCCTCGCTTGCAGGACCTGGGGCGGCACCTTCCCCTTGCGGAAGCCCGGCACCTTGACCGCCTCGGCGAGGTCGTGGGTCGCGTGCTCGACGGCGTGCTGCAGGTCGGCCTGTGGCACGTCGACCGTCAGCCGGACCTTGTTGTCGGGGAGCTCCTCCACCTGGGTTGCCATGACCCGGCCCATTCAAGCAAAGGGGCCCCGCCCGGCCGACGCCGAGGTCAGTAGTCGGCCGGCTCTCCGTCGTCGTAGTCGAGTTGCTCGAGGCGGGTCATCAGCCCGACGCCCCGGAAGTAGACCTTGTTCGAACGCGGGTAGTACGCGATGTCGTTCGGCTCGCGCGTGCCGTAGGCGAGGTAGGCGATCCCATCCGCGCCGGCAACGATCGAGTGGGCAATCCGCGACCCCGGCGGGCGCGCGAAGACGTGGCCCGCGCGCAGCTCGTGGCTCTCGCGCTCCGCCCCGCGCTGGGCCGCGACGCGGGTGGGCTCGAGCTCGAGCGTGCCGCTGCCCTCGAGCACGACGAAGGCCTCCGCCTCGAGCGAGTGGCAGTGGGGCGGGCAGCCGCGCTTGCCTTCCTGACGCGGAATCCAGTTCAGCCCCGAGCGCTCCGAGCCCGCCGAGCCGCCTAGCTCGCGGTCGCCGTAGTCGTCGAGCGGCACGTCCTCGAGGGCCACCACGTTCGCCGGCCGCTCGCCCGGCTCCGCGAACTCGAGCTCGCCGACCTCGGCTTCGATCGCCCAGGGGTTGTCGTCTCGCGCCTCGACCCACGGGTACCCGAGCCTCAGCGCCTTCGAGCGCGGCAGCCAGCCGTACTCGACCGGGTGGCGCGTGCCGAAGACGAGGTAGTCGAGCCCGTCCGGCCCGGCCTTGAACGTGTGCTCGAAATGGTCGGCAACCTGCACGACCGTGTCGCCGGCTCGCACCTCGCAGACCCGTTCGTCCTGCCAGAGCAGGCCACTCCCGGCGAGCACGAAGTAGATCTCCTCCGAGAGCCCGTGCGAGTGCGGCGGGGTCGGCAGCCGCCCCGGCTCGACACGAACGCGGTTGACCCCGATCCCGCGCGTGCCCCCCACGCCGGCCAGGTGCTGCCAGGTCGCCGCCATCGGCCCCCGCTCGCGACGCCGGCCTTCGACGTCGTCCCAGTGCACCGGCCCCATCGCGCGGCCATTCAAACAGAAGGGGCCCGGCGATTGCCGGGCCCCTTCGGACGATGCTCTCGCTCGACGGCTAGCAGCCGTGCGAGTACTCCGCGAAGTCGGCCCAGGGGCCGCCCAGCGAGGTCGTGCGCGAGCCCATGAAGGTCAGGCGCCCGTCCCAGCTGTTGTAGCCCTGCGCCTCGAGCGCGCCGTGTGCGTACCACTGCGCGAACACTTCCTCCTCGGGGTGGTACTGGCCGTAGTAGTTGTAGCCGTCCGACCTCGACGTCCTATTGCCGTTGAGCGGGTACCAGTCGCCCACGACCGGGTCGCCGGTCTCGAGCACAGGGGTGCACCCGTACTGCGGAGCCGTCGGCGTCAGCCACGGCGTGACGAGGTTGTCGACGAACGGGTCGTCGAGATGCTCCGCGACCTCGTGGCTGAGGGCGTGGATGTCCGAGATCCCGCGCGTCGGCTCCGGAGCGGAGCGGGTGCCCGTGTAGTCGGACAGGAAGCCCGAGTACGTGCCCGGGGTCGACCACGCGGCGTAGATCAGCGTCTGCTGCGCCGAAGGCGAGTTCTTCGCCTGGGCGGTGGTCGCAGCGGAAGCCGGAGTGCCGTGGAAGCCGATCGTGCAGCAGTTCAGGTAGCTGCCGTCGTAGAGCATGACGTTGTCGGTCAGGAAGATCGGCACGACATCCGGGCCGATGTTCAGCTGATCCATGACGCCGATGATGTAGTTGGCGAACCAGCCGAAGTCGGCGACACCGGCGATCGTGTCGGTCGGCATCCCGTGAGCGGTGCGCCACGCCCCGACCGGCCGCTGGTACGCGAGGCCGTAGGCGGCGGGGACGGTCACCGACTGCGTCGGCTCCACGCCGACGTTCTTGGTCTTCACGTGGTAGCCCGTGCGAATGCGGTCGAACTGCGCGCGCATGAACGCGTCGCCGTAGTCGGCGGTGTCGCCACCCATGTCGGCGGGCTGCTTGAACTTGCTGAAGATCGGCGAGTCGAGCACGTCGTTCACGCGGCGCGAGCCGTCGAAGACGTGATTGAGCGGCGGCGCCGTGAAGCCGGCGTAGCCGAGGTCGTTCAACTCGCTCGTGTCCTGGCCGCCCGCGACGAACGTCATCTTCAGCGGGATGATCACCGTGCGCATCGTGCTCGGGTGACCGGTCTTCGGATCGTTGCCGACGAGCGTCAGGTGGTAGTTCTGACTGTCGGTCGGATCCGTGTAGTTGATGGAGAACGTCGGGAACGCCGACTTGTTCGGGTTGCCCTTGAGCTCCTTGAAGTACGGCTTGACGTCGGGCTTGGCGCCCCCAGCCGAAGCGGACGCGGCGCTGATCGTCAGCGTCGCGGCAAGCGCGACGAGGACCGCGATCAGGCCGGCCCGCACGAAGCGATGAGACATTCGGTGAAACCCCCTCGTTGGTGGTGCCTGCCCCCGTCCCCTGATCAGGGACGCACCTTTATAGCACCGAAATCGAGGAGTCGCTATCTAGGTCGAGCTCTGTATGCGGGCGAGAGGACTTGAACCTCTAAGGAGCCTGAGCCCCAACGGGACCTAAACCCGCCGCGTCTACCAATTCCGCCACGCCCGCGCGGTTTCGCGAAGGATAGAGGCGAGCATCGAACGACCGTGGAACGCGAACAGGACATCCGCGAGCGCGAGAGCCAGGAGTCGGACGAGACCAAGTACGAGGAGCTCGCCGAGGAGGAGTCGGCCGAGCGCGCCGAAGAGGCGGCCCGGATACCCGAGCCTCCCCCTCCCGAAGAGGAGAACGACGACGACTAACTAATACGGCCGGGCTCAGTCTCTAACTCCGGCCATGAACGCAACCGTCGTCACACTTCCCACCGTCGAGTCGCTCAGCGAGGAGATCCGCGGAGTCGTCTACGAGCGCCAGACCATGCGCGCCGTCGGCGTCGGACGCGAGGAGCTCGAGCGCAACCGCATCGAGCTCGTCCGCCTGCAGCAAGAACTCGTCCGCGCCCTGATCCGGCGCCACTTGCCCGCGGCTTCGGCCGCGTAGCCCCACACCGGCGAGGGGCTATCCTGTGGCCGCTGCTTGGTGGCGGTAGCTCAGTTGGTAGAGCCCCGGGTTGTGGTCCCGGTGGTCGCGGGTTCGAGTCCCGTCCGCCACCCCTCGCGTCCCCGGCCGCCCTGCGCCTGCGGCGCGGCCTCGCGCCGGGAACACGAGGGACTGTCTGTCACACTGATTTCGGGCCCCGTAGCTCAGCGGAAGAGCGGCGGACTTCGAATCCGCGCGCAGAGGTTCGACTCCTCTCGGGGCCATGGGCAGGGCGTCACCGCCAAAGGACGGCTTATGCCTGCACGAATCGCCGGGCGGTTGGTCAAGCGCGCCGGGCGGATCACGAAGCGCGTCGGGTGCATCGTCACCGCGGTCCCGCGCATGCTGCTTGGACGATGAGGATTCTCCCGGGGCCGCTGACGCCGCCAACCGGCTGTGCGCCAGCGGCCCGACGGGGGTGGGCTGCTCTAGAACACGTAGATGAGCAGCAGGACGATCAGCACGATCACAAGCAAGGTGCCAAGTCCGATGTACATGTCCACCTCCCGTCAGGTCGCTGACAAGTCTGGGTAGACAACGTTCGAGGGCGGTTTCTGGTTACGCCAGAATTTCGTCGAGCTGGCGCCGCAAGTCGCCTACGGACTCAAAAACCGCCGCTGCACCAGCCTGGCGGAGCTCCTGCTCGGAGAACCCGCCGGTGACCAGGCAGACGGTCTTCAGGCCGGCCTTGCTGGCGGCCTCGATGTCCCAGGGCGTGTCGCCCACCATCAGTCCGTCGTCGGTTCCCGCCTTCTCGAGGGCGGCCTTGACGAGGTCCGGCTCCGGCTTCGTCGCCTGCACGTCATCGTCGGTCGTCCAGCCGTCGGCGAGCTCCCGCGCGTCCAGCAGGTCGAGGTAGCGGTCGAGCTCGTCCTGCGGCGAGGAGCTCGCCAGGACGACCGTCAGGCCGCGGTCCTTGAGATCGACGATCAGCTCCCGGGCGTCCTCGAGCGGCTCGATCTCGTCGATCAGCTCGGCGTAGGCCTGACCGCGGCGCTCGCGGATCTCGTCGCCGCGCGTCTCATCGGCGTCTTTGCCGGCGAGCGCGGGGACGAGCTGGTCACCGCCCATGCCCACATGCCGGTGGATCCGCCAGAGCGGGAGGACGATCCCGCTCTGGCGAAACGCTCGATACCACGCGAGCGCGTGCTGGTAGTTCGAGTCGACGAGCGTCCCGTCGACGTCCAGCAGCGCCGCTCTTGCCACTAGGCGGACGACTCGACCGAGGCCGCCTGCTCGGCGTGCTTGCCCTCGCAGAACTCCTCGACGATCTTGTCGTTGAACGCCGGCAGGTCGTCGGGCTTGCGGCTCGTCACCAGGCCCTGGTCGACCACGACCTGCTCGTCGACCCACTCCCCGCCCGCATTGCGGATGTCGGTCTGCAGCGAGGGCCACGAGGTGACCTTGCGGCCACGCACGACGCCGGCCTCGACCAGCAGCCACGGGCCGTGGCAGATCGCGCCGACCGGCTTCGCCTGCTCGAAGAACTCCCGCACGAAGGCGACCGCATTCTCGTCGCCGCGCAACGTGTCGGGGTTGCCGACGCCGCCCGGGAGCACGAGCGCGTCGTAGTCGCTCGCGCTGGCCTCTTCGACGGTCTTGTCGACCTTGAAGGTGTCGCCCTTGTCGTAGTGGTTGAAGCCCTGGATCTCACCCTCCTCGAGCGAGATCAGCTCGGGCGTGCCGCCCGCCTGCTCGACCGCTTTCCACGGCTCGGTGAGCTCGACCTGCTCGACCATGTCGGTGGCGAGGAACGCCACGCGCTTGCCCTGCAGCTTGTCTGCCATGAAGGACCCCTTTCGTCGGTTGGAAACGCCCTACGGGGCGGGTGGGCCCGAGGGCGGAGGCGGCTCTTCCTCGACGTACGTCGTGCGCCGCACGGCCGGGCGGTAAACGCGCCGCCGAACGACGCCGCCGTCAGCCGGAGGCTCGCCGTACCAGCCGGCCCAGAAGCCGGCGCCCCACCACGTGCGCCAGAGGATGAGCGAGATGAGAAAGACGACGATCCCGATCACGATCAGGATCACGCCCACGACCTGCGGGTCGACGCTGCCGCCGTCCGAGTTGACCGCAAAGGCCAGGATGGCCCCGAAGGCGACCAGGACCAGGCTGATGACGATTCCCATCGAGCGGGTTGTACCCGGCTGCACGCTATTCCGAACCCGCATGCGCCTGGGAGGATTCGAACCTCCGACCAACGGCTTAGAAGGCCGTCGCTCTTCCACTGAGCTACAGGCGCGTCAAGCCGGAAAGGGTACTAGCGCGTGCGGGCGCCGAAGTCGGCGGTGACGACGGTGACGGCGCTGCCGCGGTAGACACCCGGGGCGCTCGTCGAATGGACGGCACCCAGGCCGATCTCCCGCCAGCGCGGGTTCAGCAGGTTCGCGCGGTGCGGCGCGCTCGAGAGCCAGAGCCTCAACGCGCGGGCGGCGCCGATGTTCGGGCCGCCCCAGACGAGGTTCTCGCCGACCGTCCAGCTGCGGAAGCCGCGGGGAGAGTACGCCTGCGCGATCCGCTGTGAGAAGGACTGGCCGTTGGCCGAGTTGTGGCTGAAGAAGCCGAGCTTCGCCATCTGGGCGGAGTGCCGGTCGGCGGCGCCGACGAGGGCGTTGTTCACCCTCAACCGAGCCAGGCCGTGCGCCGCGCGGAAGATGTTGATCTGGGCGAGAAGCGCCGTCTGCACCTGGGTCACCGGCGCAGTCGTCCCGCGCGGCGTCGCCGAGCCGGTCGACGGCGCGAGGGCGACGAGCAGTAGGAGGCCGAGAAGGGTGAGCGTCCTCGCGTGGGCACGCATACGTCGTGCGTCGGCCCGCGCACGGCGGGCGGCAATCACTCGATCGAGGGATCAGAGGGCCGTGGACGGGTGCTCGTGCCGGTGCTCGAGCCAGTCGTTCACGACGACCTGAATCGAGCCCGCCACGGGAATCGCGGCCAGGGCGCCGATGATCCCCGCCAGCTCGGCGCCGATGAGGATCGAGACCAGCACCGCGAGCGGCGAAAGCTGCACGGTGCGTCCATAGATCACGGGTTGCAGGAGATGGTTCTCGAGCTGCTGGTAGAGCACGAAGAACACGATCACCACGATTCCTGCCGGGATCGAATGCAGGAAGGCGACGACCCCGATCAGGATGGCCGCGATCGTGGCGCCGGCGAGCGGGATCAGGTCGAGGATCGCGACGATCAAACCCAGCGCAACCGCGTAGGGCACGCCCATGATCAGGAGCACGACCGTGGTCAGGGTGCCGGCGATCAGGCTGATCAGCAGGTTCCCGGTCACGTACCCGCCGACCGTGCGGTAGATCTCGTCGCCGACCTTGCGCCAGCGCGGCTGAGACTCGGTCGGCAGCAGCCGGTAGAAGCGCTCCACCCACTGCGGGCCCTCGAGGATCATGAAGAAGGTCATGAAGATGATGGTCACGGCCGCGACGACGATCGTGATTACGCCCTTGGCCACCGAGAGCGCGACGCCGGAGAGACCGAGCACCTTGGTCGCGCCGCCGTTTCGGACCGCCTTCTCGATCCGCTCCTGGATGTGGTACTTCGTCTCCAGGAAGCCGAGGCGTCCCTGGCCGTGGGTCACGTCGTGCGCATAGTCGGGCAGCTTCTGGACGAAGTCGTTCACCTGCGAGACGAGCGTCGGCACGAAGGTGAAGCTGATGGCGACGATGAAGGCGATCGCGAGCAGGTACGCAGCAGCGGCCGCGGCGCCGCGCCGCTTCAGCCCCCGCCGCTGCAGCCACCCGACGAGCGGGTTCAGCGCGAGCGCGAGGAAGACCGAGATCACGACCCAGGTGAGCACGTGCCGTGCGATCCAGATCACCTCGAGCGTCAGGGCGACGCCGATGATGATGGCCAGCAGCGAGAGGACCGTCCGCAGCCTGAACCGGACCGTGCGCTCCGGGATCACGCGCGGAGCATCGCGGGGCGGTCGGACGGCCTCCGCGAGGGCTAGGCTTCCTCCCGCGTGCGGGCGTAGCTCAATGGTAGAGCCCTAGCCTTCCAAGCTAGTTATGCGGGTTCGATCCCCGCCGCCCGCTCTCGTCCCAGGCGTGCGGCTACGGCGCGCGGGAGCGGCTGATCCACACGAGATGCCCGGGCGAGATGCCCAGACCCTCGAGGGCACTCTCGGGATTCCCGCGCACGATCTGCATCCAGCCACGCTCGTCGAAGATCACGCCGTACTCCCCCGCTTTGAAGTCGGCGTACGTTTGCCCCCGCCTCGCCTCGGCGGACGCGGCGGTCGCCTTGATCGTGAGGCAGCCGACGTCCTCCAATCCGGCGCGAGCGAGATGCGGCTCACGGATGTTGAGCTGGATGTTGCCGAACCGGTTGAAGTCGAGGACTTCGCCGCGAATCTCACCGTCGGTGATCTCGGGCTCGGCGAGCGTCAACGCGTTCAGCGTCGTCGCATCGACGGCTTCCCCGAGCTCCTCCAATGGCCGTCCCAACGCGAGGTGCGCGGCCGCCGGGCACAGCGTGTCCGGGGCGCGGAAGGACTCCGCGCGAGGAGGGTGGATCACATCTGGCGAGCTGATCTCGACAACCGCCGCGATACCTCCGGCCGCCTCCCAGGCGAGCGAGAGCAAGCCGTTGTCGGGGCCGACGAGGTAGCGGCCCGAGCCCGTTCCGATCGCAACCTCGCGGTCTTTGCCGACGTTGGGATCGACGACGCCGAGGACGACCGCATCCTCCGCGATGTACGGCATCGAGTCGGCCACCAGCAGTGCGCCGGACAGGACCTCGAGGGGACGGATCAGGTGGGTGAGGTCGACGATCGGGCTTTGCGGCGAGAGCCCGGCCAGCACCGAGTGACAGATCCCGACCCATTCGTTCCCGAGCCCAAAATCGCTCGCAAAGACGATCGGTCGCGCGGCCGGCGGCATCGCGAAAGCATCCTCTTCGACACCGAGCTTTGCAACCGACAGGTCTAGCCCTCCACCAAAACTCCTAGCTCGCGACTGGCCTCCGCCGTAGTCTTTCGGCATGCCGTTCTGCACCGCGTGCGGTACAGAGAACCCCGATCAGGCGCGGTTCTGCTTCGGCTGCGGCTCGCCGCTCGCCGCGCCTCAGCCGGTCGTCGCTCCGAGCGAGGAGCGGAAGGTGATCACCGCGATCTTCGTCGACCTCGTGGGCTCCACCGCTCGCTCGGAGCAACTCGACCCAGAGGACGTGAAGGCGCTCGTGGCGCCCTATCACGCAAGCGTCCGCAGTGAGCTCGAACGCCACGGCGGCACGTTCGAGAAGTTCAGCGGCGACGCCGTCCTTGCCCTGTTCGGCTCGCCGAAGGCGCACGAGGACGATCCCCAGCGGGCGATCCGCGCCGCTTTCGCCGTGCGAGAGGCGATCGCGGAGCTGAACGCCGAGGACGAGTGGCTCGACCTGCACATCCGGATCGGCATCCACACGGGCGAGGCGCTGGTGATGCTGGGTGCGCGGCCGAGCGAAGGCGAATGGTCGGCGGCAGGCGACGTTCTGAACACGGCCGCGCGGATCCAGTCCGCCGCGCCAACGGACGGGATCCTCGTCGGCGGCGAGACCTACCGCGTGGCGCGCGATGAGTTCGAGTTCGAGCAGGCCGAGGCGATCGCCGCGAAGGGGAAGGCCGAGCCCGTCGAGGTCTGGCAGGTCGTCGCGCCGCGCGAAGGCGAGTCGGTGCTACCCCGGGACGAGATGACGCTCGTCGGCCGCGAGCGCGAGCTGGACGAGCTGACGTCGTTCTTTGAGCGAATCGCGAGCGAGCGACGCGCCGGAGTGGCCACGATCGTGGGTGCGCCCGGCCTCGGGAAGAGCCGCTTGTTGCTCGAAGTAGCGCGGCAGCTGGAGCAGAGCCACGCCGTTCACTGGGGCCGGTGCCTCTCGTACGGCGAGGGCATCACCTACTGGCCCGTCGTCGAGATCTTCAAGTCGGCGGCCGGCATCCGGCAGAGCGACGACCAGGAGACTGTCGCCGCGCGCCTGGGTACGTTCCTCGAGGAGCTGGAAACCGACGACCTCGACGAGCTGCGCACGATCGCGTCCGCGCTCTCGAACCTGACGGGCATCTCGACGACGCCGCGCGGTACCTACGCCACGAGCGAGATCTCGCAGGCGGAGCTGCACTGGGGCATCCGCCGCGCGCTGCAGCTGCTCAGCGGCGAGCGCCCGATCGCGATCGTGATCGAGGACCTGCACTGGGCCGAGCCCACGTTGCTCGAGCTGATCTCGTACGTCGTGGACGACGAGGTCGACGCGCCGGTTGCGCTGCTCTGCTCGGCGCGGCCCGAGCTCGAAGAGGTCATGCCCGGGTTCCTGGGCGCGAGCGGCCACAGGCAGTCGATCGCGCTGAGCAACCTCGACGCCGAGCAGGCGGCGGCCCTCCTCGCCGATCTCACCGGCGAGCCGGCGCTTGCGGAGACGCCGTTTGCCGCCGCTGTGATCGCGAACGCCGGCGGTAACCCGCTCTTCCTCGAGGAGACAGTGCGCATGCTGCGCGACGAGGGATTGCTCGACCTCGAGCGCTGGCAGAGCGAAGAAGCCGGCGATCTACCCGTGCCGACGAGCGTGCAGGGCCTGATCAGCTCGCGTCTCGACCAGCTGGCCGTCTCCGAGAAGCGGCTCGCGCACCACGCGGCGGTGATCGGCGCCGTTTTCTGGGCCCGCGCGGTCGCACTGCTCGGGACGCAGGAGGGACAGCCACCCGGGGATCCGCACGAGGGGTTGGAGGAGCTCGAACGGCGTGACTTCGTCGCCCACAAGTCCGAGTCGAGCATCGCCGACGACGACGAGTACGCGTTCAAGCACATCCTGATGCGCGACGTCGCGTACGGCCAGCTTCCGAAGGGCCGTCGCGCCGAGCTCCACGTGCGGGTGGGGGACTGGCTCAGCGCGCTACCGAGCGGCGCAGACGAGCTCGTCGAGATCGTGGCGTGGCACCTCGAGCAGGCGTGCCGCGTCTCACGCGAGGTCGCAAGGAGCCCGATCGACCCACCGCTGCGCCGAGCCGCGGAGGCGCTCGCGAAGGCCGCGCGGCGAGCGGAGCGGCGCGAGAGCCTGCGCGAGGCCCACCGCTACTACGACCGCGCGCTGTCGGTCCTCGAAGAGGCCGACCCCGAGCTCCAGTGCGAGCTCCGTCTTCGCCGCGCGGACATCCTGATGATGCTCGGCGACGTCACGAGGGCGGCCGGTGAGCTGGACGGCGTGGCTGTCGAGGCAGCGGAGCTGGGACGGACGGATCTCCAGTGCGAGGCGTCGCTCCTACTCGGCGACATCGACCAGCGCCAGGGCCGAGCCGCGGGTGCGCACGAGCGGCTGGCCCACGC
>JBIOZO010000274.1:0-2160 GCA_044871215.1 Gaiellaceae bacterium
GCGAGCATCTGGCCGGCGTCCACTTCACGGGCTCGACCGAGGTCTTCCACTCGCTCTGGAAGACGGTCGGCGAGAACATCGATCGCTACCGCAACTACCCGCGGATCGTCGGCGAGACCGGCGGCAAAGACTTCATCGTCGCGCACCCGAGCGCCGACGTCGACGCGGTCGCGGCCGCGATCCTGCGCGGCTCGTTCGAGTACCAGGGCCAGAAGTGCTCGGCGGCCTCGCGCGTCTACGCGCCCTCGAACCTCTGGCCGGAGCTCAAGGAGCGACTGGTCGAGGAGGTCGGCACGATCACGATGGGCGACGTCTCCGACTTCTCGAACTTCATGGGCGCCGTGATCGACGGCAAGTCGTTCGCGCGGCAGCGCGAGGCGATCGAATACGCCAAGGGCAACGAGGCGGAGGTGATCGCCGGCGGCGGCACCGACGACAGCAAGGGCTTCTTCGTCGAGCCGACGGTGATCCAAACAACGGATCCGCGCAGCCGTCTGATGAGTGAGGAGTTCTTCGGCCCGATCGTCACGACGTACGTCTATCCGGAGGGTGAGTGGGAGCAGACGCTGGAGCTGGTGGACGAGACGGCGCCATACGGCCTGACGGGCGCGATCTTCTCGCAGGACCGGGTGTCGATCGACGAGGCGCAGGAGGCCCTGCGATACGCGGCGGGCAACTTCTACGTCAACGACAAGCCCACCGGCGCGGTCGTCGGCCAGCAGCCGTTCGGTGGCTCGCGCGCCTCGGGGACGAACGACAAGGCCGGCTCGATGTGGAACCTGATCCGGTGGGTCAGCCCGCGCACGATCAAGGAGACCTTCGTGCCGCCGCAGGATTACCGCTACCCGTTCCTGGACGCCGGCGACTCGGACGGCGCGCCGGGAGGCCCCGGCGGCTCCCGCTGAAGCGGCCGGTTCTCGTCGTCTTCGCCTTCTCGCTCGTAGTCGTCTCGGTCGCTGCCGCCGCGCGGGTCCACGGCACGCGTGGGCCCGACCGGCTGCAGGCGGTGAACAACAAGCGCGACCTGGTCTCGTGCGGGCTCGGCCACGACCTGGCCACGGTCGACGGGCTCGACCGCGTCGCACGCGACTGCGAGGTCGTGACGCGGCAGGCCTCCCGCGACCCCTACGACAACTCGGAGAGCCAGCACGAGACCGAGGTCGAGCCCGACTCCGCCGCCTTCGGCAAGACCGTGGTGGCGCTCTTCCAGGTCGGCCGCGTGTACGACGGCGGCGCGCGCAACATCGGCTACGCGGTCTCGCGCGACAGCGGCCGCACCTGGCGAAGCGGGTTCCTGCCCGGGCTGACGCCGCGCGCAAGCGACCCGTCGATCGCGTACGACCGCAAGCACAAGGTCTGGCTGGCGGTCTCGTTGGTCTTCGGCAACGGCGGCTCCAAGATCTCGGTCAACCGCTCGAGCGACACCCGCCACTGGAGCGCCCCGATCACGGCGACCGCGACCAGCCCGCAGTTCGGCCAGGACAAGGAGTGGATCACCTGCGACGACTGGTTGCAGAGCCCGTTCTACGGCACCTGCTACCTCAGCTACAGCGACACGATCGACCAGCAGGTCGTGGCGCAGACCTCGAGCGATGGCGGCCGGACGTGGTCGGCCCTCAGGACGGCGCCGGGATCCCCGGGCCGGGACTCGATCCGCGGCTCGTTCGCGCCCGGCGTGCAGCCGCTCGTGCTGCCGAGCGGGCGGGTCGTGATCGCGTACTACGACGAGGCGAAGATCTCGGCGCTGCGCTCCGACGACGGCGGCGCGACCTGGACGACCGAGCTCGGGATCGCGCCGGCGACCTACATCGCCCATCACGGGCTCCGAGCGGCGCCGCTGCCGACCTCGGCCGTCAGCTCCGACGGACGTGCGTACGTCGCCTGGACCGACTGCGCGTTCAGGCTCGGCTGCCCCTCCAACGACGTCGTCTACACGTCGTCCAGCGACGGGATCACGTGGACGCCGCTGACCCGCATCCCGACCGGCGGCGGCGACGCCGAGCTGCCCGGTCTCGATGCCGACCCGGGCCGACCGGGCCGCCTGGCGCTGACGTACTACGTCTACCGCGGCTCGTCGCTCGACGTCCGCTTCGTCTGGTCGAAGAACGCCGGCGCGAGCTGGAGCAAGCCGCAGCTGCTCAACTCGCGGCGGATCCCGGT
>JBIOZO010000275.1:0-2311 GCA_044871215.1 Gaiellaceae bacterium
ACCGGCATGTTCGGCAGCGCGTGCCGCGGGTCCCACTGGACCGTGTTGGCGTAGATCGACGTGACGAACAGCAGCGGCGCCGTCTCGCCCACGGCGCGCGCGACCGCGAGCACGGTGCCGGTGACGATGCCGCCGAGCGCGCTCGGCAACACCACGCCGAGCACCGTCCGCCAGCGGCTCGCCCCGAGCGCCAGCGCGCCCTCGCGCTGGGTCCTCGGCACCAGGCGCAGCACCTCCTGCGTCGATCGGGTGACGAGCGGGAGCATCACGATCGCCAGGCCGTAGGAGCCGGCCAGCCCGCTCTGCGGGTGGCCGTAGACGATCAGGCCGAAGATGAAGATCGCGATGATGATCGACGGCAGGCCGTTCATCAGGTCGATCACCAGCTGGATCGCCCGGCCGAGCCTCGGCGGCGCGAACTCGTCGGTGAAGATCGCGATCAGCACGCCGACGGGAACGGCGATCAGGGCTGCGATGCCGACGATCACCACCGTGCCGACGATCAGCGGGGCGATGCCGCCGCCCGGCTGGCCGAAGAGCGGCAGGTCGCCGGTCAGGAAGCCCATCGAGAGCTGCGACGCCCCGCGCTTGGCGACCGACCAGACCACGATCCCGAGCACGGCGACCGCCAGGAGAGCGGCGATCAGCGCGAGCACTTCGGCCAGGCGGTTCATCACGAGCCTGCGGCGCGTCCGCCCGCGGCCGCGCAGATCGATCGCGGGCTCGAACGACGACATCAGTCCGCTCCCGTTCGCTGGTGCTCGAAGCGGCCGACGACCACCTGCGCGAGCAGGTTCGTCAGCAGGCCGATCACCAGCAGGATCGCGCCGAGGTAGAAGAGCGCGGAGACCTGCATCTTCGAGACCGCGCCCTGGTACTGGCCGGCGATGCGGCTCGCCAGCGTGTCGCCGGTGCTGAACAGCGACCACTGGATCGTCGCGCCGGCGCCGATCACCTGCGTGACGGCGATCGCCTCGCCGATCGCGCGGCCGAAGCCGAGGATCACCGCGGCCGCGATGCCGGACTTCGACGACGAGAGCACGACGCCCTTGACCATCTCCCAGCGCGTGGCGCCGAGCGCGAGCGCGCCCTCCTCCAGCTCGTCCGGGACGCTGAGGAAGAGCTCGCGGCAGATGCTCGCGACGATCGGAACGACCATGATCGCCAGCACGAGCCCGGCGATGAAGATGCCGCTCGACTGCGGCGTGCCGTCGAAGAGCGGAATGAAGCCCAGGTGCTCGTTGAGCCACGGCTCGAGGTGATCCGCGGCGAAGGGGCCGAGCACGAGGATGCCCCAGAGCCCGAGCACGACGCTCGGGATGGCGGCGAGCGTCTCCACCATCGCGCCGATCACTCCCCCGACGCCGCGGGGTGCGAGCTCGCTGAGGAAGAGCGCGATCCCGATCGCCAGCGGCACCGCGATCACGAGCGCCATCAGCGATGTCACCGCCGTCCCGAAGATGAACGGCAGCGCCCCGTAGACGTCGATGTTCGCGTCCCAGACCCGGCCCCAGAGGAATGAGAGCCCGAACTTGTCGTAGGCGAGCCTCGACGCCCCGAAGACCTTCAGGACGATCGCGACCATCACCACGATCGCCGCCAGCGCGGCAAGCCCGGTGATCCCGGCGAGCAGCCGGTCGCCGAAGCGGTCGCGCAGGCGACGTCCGTGACCCAGGCGCTCGACTGCCGGAACGGCGCTCACAGCCAGGCCACCGTAACGAGGCGGTCGGCGTTTTCCGCCCTGCGTAACCGAACCGTTACCAGATCCCAACTGCCTTTCAGCCCACGCCGCTCGAGGGCCGAGCGACCCTGTTGTCGGTGCTCAGAAGACCACGAGAGGAGAGAGACGAATTGACTAGGAAGCGACTCGCCGCGACCCTCGCGGCGCTCGGTGTGGCTGCCGTCGTCGTGGCAGCGCTGGCAGGCACGTCGTCGGCGCGGTCGACCGCGTCGCTGACCGGAGCGGGGAGCACGTTCGTCGTGCCGCTGGTGACCGCCTGGACCCAGCACTACCACGGCGCGACCGTCAACTACAGCGGCATCGGCAGCGGCGGCGGCATCTCGGCAATCTCGGCCCGCTCGGTCGACTTCGGCGCGAGCGACGCGCCGCTGACGCCCGACCAGGCATCCGCCTGCCGGGGCTGCGTCCAGATCCCCTGGGCTTTCTCCGCCACCTCGATCCCATACAACGTCAGTGGCGTCGGCTACGGCCTGAAGCTGACGGGCACCGTCATCGCGGGGATCTACGGCGGCTCGATCAAGTACTGGGACAACCCGGCGATCAAGAAGATCAACAAGGGCGTCAAGCTGC
>JBIOZO010000276.1:0-2090 GCA_044871215.1 Gaiellaceae bacterium
GTGATCCACGCCTCCGTGGTTCGCCAGACGTAGTCGCAGGCGACGATCGAGCGCGGCTTCTCGTAGAGGACCGCCGTGCGCGCCTCGGCCACCTTGCCGTGGCAGAAGTCCTTCACGAGGGCGAGCGTCTCGCCGGTGTCCGCGACATCGTCGGCGATCAGGAGCCTCGCCTCCGCCAGGTCGACGAGCGCCGGGACGGGCGGGAGCACGATCGGCGCCGGCAGCCGCTCGTCTTCGCCGGTATAGAACTCGACGTTCATCGTGTACGTGTTCTTGACGCCGAGCGCGTAGGCGAGGGCGCCGGCGAGCAGCAGCCCGCCGCGGGCGATCGCGAGAATCACGTCCGGCTCGTATCCGTCGGCGTGGATCCGTTCGGCGAGCTCGCGCGCGCCGGCGCCGAGGTCGTCCCAGGTCATCAGCTCGCGCTCGGAGCCCATCGGCCTCCGACCGTACCGGATCGTTAGTTGCGGTCGAGGATGACCACGGGGATCTCTCGAATCCCTCTGGTCTTGTCCTCGTAGTCTGCGAATCCCGGCCAGTCGCGCTTCTGCTGCTCCCAGATCGAGTCCCGCTCGGCGCCCTCCGCGACACGCGCCCGCGCCGCGAACGTCTCCGTGCCGAGCTCGACCGTCACGTCGGGGTTCGCGACGACGTTGTGGTACCAGTCCGGGTTCGTGGGAGCGCCGCCCATCGAGGCGAACACCGCGACGGAATCCTCGGAGAGGCGCTGGTAGGCGACCGGGTTGATCCGCTCGGCGCCCGTCTTCGCGCCGCGGTGATGCAGGAGGAGTAGCGTTCGACCCTCGAAGTTGCCGCCGACTCGCCCCTCGTTGGCGCGGAACTCGTCGATCACTTTCTGGTTCGAGTCGGCCATCCGTCCTGACGATAGCGAGAGCCCTCAGCTCAACGAGAAGGCATCAGCCCGGTCCAGCCGCCACTCGCGCGCGCTCCAGTTCGAGCTCGGAGTGGATGGTGCCCTGAAGATCCCGGGCCAGCCGGCGGAACGGGCCGTCCGTGGCGAGCAGCTCCTGCTCGGTGCCGCGCTGCGTGATGCGGCCCTGCTCCACAACGAGGATCTCGTCGGCGCGGCGGACGGTGGCGAGGCGGTGGGCGATGATCAGCGACGTGCGGCCGCGCAGGAGGCGGTCGAGCGCGCGTTCGATCAGCACCTCCGTGGGCCGGTCGATGTTCGACGTCGCCTCGTCGAGGATCAGGATGCGCGGGTCGGCAAGGAGGGCGCGCGCGATCGAGATCAGCTGGCGCTCGCCCGCGGAGAGGCCGGCGCCGCCCTCGCGCACCTGGTGCTCGAGGCCGTCCTTCAGCCGTGCCGCCACGCGGTCGACGCCGATCGCCGCCGCGGTCTGCCGCACCTCCTCGTCGGTCGCGTCCGGGCGCGCAAAGCGGATGTTGTCGGCGATCGAGCCCGAGAACAGGAACGGGTCCTGCAGGACGACACCGAGCTGGCGGCGGTACGAGCGCAGCTCCACCTCGCGCAGGTCGTTGCCGTCGACGCGCACCGCACCCTGGTCGGGGTCGTAGAAGCGCGCGACGAGCTTGGCCAGCGTCGACTTGCCGCCACCGGAGACGCCGACCATCGCGATGCAGCCGCCGGGCGCCACGCTCAGGTCGATGCCGTGCAGGACCTCCTCGGCGCCGTAGGCGAAGCGCACACCGTCGAGCTCGAGCGCGCCCTCGATGCGTCCGAGCTTGCGAGCGCCGAACGCATCGGCGATCTCCGGCTCGGTGTCGAGGACGGAGGTGATCTTCACCATCGCCGCCGCCGCCGACTGCAGCATCCCGTAGACGTCCGACAGCTCCTGCAGCGGCTGGAAGACGAGCTGCAGCAGGTAGATCGCCGCGAGCAGCGTGCCGATCTGGAGCGTGCCGTTCGAGATGAAGTGCGAGCCGAGGAGGAGTACGCCGGCCGACGAGACGATCCCGAGGAACTCGATCGACGGGAAGAAGACCGAGAAGATCTTCTGCGCGTAGGTGTTCGCGGTCCGGTTCGCGTCGTTCAGCTCGTCGAATTCGCGCTGGAACGACCGCTCGCGGTTGAACGCCTGGACGATCGCCATGCCCGAGAGCGACTC
>JBIOZO010000277.1:0-4642 GCA_044871215.1 Gaiellaceae bacterium
GCAGCCGTCGTCGCACGCGGGATGGGCAAGCCCTGCGTCGCCGGCTGCGAGGGGCTGACCATCGACCTCGACAAGCGCACGCTCGCGATCGGCGGGCAGCAGCTCGCCGAGGGCGACACGATCACGATCGACGGCGGCAGCGGCCGGGTCGTGATCGGTGCGGTGCCGCTCGTGCCGCCGCAGATCAACGAGGACTTCGAGACGATCCTCGGCTGGGCCGACGAGCTCCGCCGGCTGAAGGTGCGCGCGAACGCCGACACGCCGGACGACGCCGCCAAGGCCCGCGAGTTCGGCGCCCAGGGGATCGGCCTCTGCCGCACCGAGCACATGTTCATGGCGGACGACCGGCTCCCCGTCGTGCGGGAGATGATCATGGCGGGCGGCGAGGACGAGCGCCGAATCGCGCTCGACAAGCTGCTCCCGCACCAGCAGAGCGACTTCGAGGGGATCTTCGAGGCGATGGCCGGGCTGCCGGTGACGATCCGCCTGCTCGACCCGCCGCTGCACGAGTTCTTGCCGCCGGTCGACGAAGCGCAGGACGAGCGGATGCGCGAACGGATCAAGGCGCTGCAGGAGTCGAACCCGATGCTCGGCACCCGCGGCTGCCGGCTCGGCCTGCTCTGGCCCGAGATCTACGAGATGCAGGTGCGCGCGATCATCCGCGCAGCGGCCGCGGTCGAGGAACGCACGGGCGAGGCGCCGCTCGTCGAGATCATGCACCCGCTGGTCGGCTTCGCCGAGGAGCTGCACCGCCTGCGGGCGATGACGGTTGCGACCGCACAGGAGGAGAGCGAGTCGGTCGAGTACCTCTGCGGGACGATGATCGAGCTCCCGCGCGCGTGCATCCGCGCGGACGAGATCGCCGAGTTCGCCGACTTCTTCTCGTTCGGCACCAACGACTTGACCCAGACCGCGCTCGGCTTCTCGCGAGACGACGCGGAGGGAAAGTTCCTCACCCGCTACCTCGAGGACGGCGTGCTCGAGCGCAATCCCTTCGAGACGCTCGACCAGAGCGGCGTCGGCGACCTGATGCGGATCGCGGTCGAGCGTGGGCGCGGCGTCAGGGACGATCTCAAGCTGGGGATCTGCGGCGAGCACGGCGGCGAGCCCGACTCGGTGGCTTTTTGCCACCGCCTCGGGCTCGACTACGTCAGCTGCTCGCCGTACCGCGTGCCGTTGGCTCGCCTCGCCGCGGCCCAGGCCGCGCTGGCCGAGTCCGGTGTCGAGGCCGTCGCCTCCGGCGGCTGATCCGCTTAGACTCGCCGCGGGGGATCCGGGAAAGGACGGAATGAACCGGATTGCGCTGCTTGCGCTGCTCGCCTCGATGCTGCTGCTCGTCGCGGCCTGCGGCGGCGGCGAGAAGAAGGGCGAGGAAGAGGAAGGCGGCGCCGCGAACGCGCAGGCGCTGGCGGCATGCAAAGGCACGGCGCTGACCGAGACCCCGAAGCTGCCGGCCAGCTTCCCGATGGTCGAGGACACGACGTTCACGAAGCAGTCGACCCAGGGGCCGACCGAGGTCGTCGAGGGCTACTGGAGCGGCAGCCTCGAGGACGCCCACGACGAGTACAAGAAGGAGCTCGAGGCGGCGGGTTACGACATCGTCTTCGACGAGCTCGAAGACCATGACTCCGAGGTGTCGTGGAAGGGCGAGGGTCGGACCGGGCAGGTCGCCCTGCGGGAGGAGTGCGGCGACTCGGACAAGATCTACGTCCACATCACGAACCGGCCGGCCTAAGCCCAGCGATCTCTCTCGCGAGCCGCGATCCCCCGTCGAGGGATCGCGGCTCGCGTGGTTTTTGCCGATCTCACCGCCGACAGCGGCGGTGCGGCACGCCATCCGCAGCAGGAGGTGCCGCGCCATGAACTCCAACGAGTCCCGGATCAAGGCGACCGCCGCGATGTTTCTCACCGTCTCGCTCTTCCTCGTCCGGGGTGCGCATGCGACCGCGCCGGCCGGCGCCTGCACGATCGTCGGCACGCCGGGGCCGGACCTGCTGTTCGGGACGCCTCGCCACGACGTGGTCTGCGGGCTCGGCGGCAACGACGTCCTGGACGGGAACAGCGGGGACGACGTCCTCAAGGGCGGCCCGGGCCGCGACCTGCTGAACGGCGGCGACGGCAACGACACGCTCTTCGGCGGTGCCGGGGACGACAAGCTCCAGGGCGACCACGGCCGCGACCGGCTCTACGGCGGCCTGGGAAACGACACGTTCTTCGTGTGGGACGGGTTCGCGGACACGGTCGACGGCGGCGCGGGCACCGACCGCGCGTTCCACGACAAGCTCGACCGCGTGTACGCCGTCGAACGCGGCGGCTAGACCGCGGCGTACGCCACGACGACGCTGGCGATGCCGATCGCGAGCACGCCGGCGACAGCCCAGACGTCGACGCGGCTATAGGCCGCGTGGGCACGGCCGAACCTCGAGAAGACGAGCGCGCAGAGAATGCCGCCGATCAGGCCGCCGACGTGGCCCCCGATCGAGATGCCCGAGATCGCGAAGCTCAGGATCAGGTTGATCACGATCAGGCCCATGGCCGACCCGCCGAGCACGTAGTTCCGCTGCCGCTCGAGAATCAGCGCCGCGCCGAGCAGCCCGAAGAGCGCGCCGGATGCGCCGACCGTGGGCGCGTTCGGCGTCCACACGAGCGCACCGGCCGAGCCGGCGAGCGCCGAGACGAGGTAGAGCGCCAGGAAGCGTCCGCGTCCGAGAGCCTGCTCGACCGCAGTCCCGATGAACCAGAGGAAGTACATGTTGAAGGCGATGTGGATGAGGTTCGCGTGCAGGAAGGCGCTGGTGATCAGGCGCCACCAGTCGCCGTCCGCGACGGCGGGGCCGAAGAGCACCCACCGGAAGAAGAGCGAGCCACCGGGACTGTTCAGGCCGTTTCCCTGGAACGCCGTGATCAGGTAGATCGCGACGTTGATCCCGAGCAGGGCCTTGGTGACGAGGGCGCCTGTGCCCTCGAAGGCACCGCGGCGCATGCCCGAGCTGATCCGGCTCGCGCCCTGCGGCTTGCCGGAGTGCTCCGGGCAGCGCTGGCCGACCGGCGCCGGCGTCATGCACTCCGCGCAGATGGGCCGGCCGCAATCCGAGCACGAGACGAACGTCTCTCGGTTGGGGTGTCGATAGCAGTAGGCCACGGCTCGGACTAGCGTAGTGCGGCCATGCGCTGTCACGTTGCTCTCACCCCGGCCGAGGCGGCCGCGTCACCGCTCGGGATCGTGGTCGACGTGATGCGGGCAACCTCGACGATCGCGCAGGCCCTGGCTGCCGGTTACGAGCGCGTGCTCTGCTGCGCCGAGATCGAGCACGCGCTCGCGCTGCGGACGGAGCTCGGCGACGAGGCGATCACCGGGGGCGAGCGGGAGGCGAAGCGCATCGACGCGTTCGACGCAGGCGCCTCGCCGCGCGAGTTCGCCGAGCCGAAGGCCGACACGCTGATCCTCTCGACCACGAACGGCACGCGCTCGATCGTCGCTGCGGCCCAGGAGTGCGACCAGGTCGTGCTCGGATCGCTGCTGAACCTGGAAGCGGTCGCTGCGCACGCGCGTGAAAGCGGTGTCGACTACACCGTCGACTGCGCCGGCTACAAGGGCGCGTTCGCGATCGACGACGCCTACTGCGCGGGCCGGATCGTCCTGCTCGCCGGCGGGGAGCGCACCGATGCCGCCGTCGCCGCCGAGCTCGTCGCTCAGAGCTTTCCGAACCCGATCGACGGCATCAACGCCCGCACCTACGGGCCGCCCGGGCTCGAGGAGGACATCGCCTTCTGCGCCCAGGAGAGCGTGCTCGACGTCGTCCCGCGCTTCAGCGGGATGGTCGGTCCGGCCGCAGAAGTCGTCGCGTAGCGGCGTCCCAGCGCCACGCGCCGTCGACGCGGGTTCCCCCGAGCCAACGCTCGAGCGGCGCCGCCTCGACGCGATCCGCCTTGCCGCCGAGCACGTCCCGGCCGAGCTTCGTCAGCGCCACACGCGCGGCCGCGAACTCGTGCGGGTCGCCGAGCGGCGGCGGTGCGGGAAGCTCATCTACGAGCGGCACGAGCCCCGCCAGCGTCCTCCAGGCCCAGGCGTCGCCGAGGAAGACGGCCTCCTCGCGCGCCTGGCTCGCGAGGTAGAGCTCGTGGGGCCGCTTCGGACCGTCGAGCAGCGGTTCCAGCAGCTGCCGCTCGGTGCGCGAGAGACCGGTGCCGGCGGCAGGGAGCTCCTCGAGTAGCCGCTTCAGCGCCGTGCCGAGGTGGGGGAGCCCCGCGGTGTCGCGCTCGAGCAGCTCCGCCCAGCCCGTCGGCTCGGGAGCGCGGAACGCGTCCCATGCCTCCCGGGCGAGCGCACGCGTGTGGCGCGTCACCGCCCGGCGCGCCGGCCAGAGCGCTTCGAGCTCGTCGGGCTGAAGTGGCCCGAGGTCTGAGTCGGCCTGGATCAGGAGCAGCGGCGCGTGGCCGGCGAGCGCCAGCGCCTGGAGCAGCTGCAGCTGGTCGTAGAGGTCGTTCTCGAACCAGAGCACGACCTCTATGCCCCCTTCGAGCGCCTGCTCGAACAGCCGGTCGCGTCGCTCGAACGACTCGAGCAGCGAGCGCTCCGAGCCCCAGCCGCACTCGCTCAGGAATCGCGCCCGCACCGTCCGCAGCTCCGCAGGCGGCACGT
>JBIOZO010000278.1:0-4731 GCA_044871215.1 Gaiellaceae bacterium
ACCGAGCGCGGGTTCTCGCTCCCCGAGCTGCTGGTGACGATCACGATCGCCCTGATCGTCTCGCTGGCGGCGTTCGCCCTCTTGGAGTTCGTGATGAAGCGCTCCGCCGAGACCGAGCACCGCGTCGAGACGACGCAGCGCGGGCGCATCGCGCTGGAGAACATCACGCGCCAGCTGCGCTCCCAGGTCTGCCTCACGCGCGGGAACACGAGCTACCCGCCGGTCGTGAGCGGCACCGCCACGCAGGTCTCGCTCTACGTCGACCTCAGCGACGCGGCCAGCAACGCCCAGTACCCGGAGCGCCACGACCTGACCTACGACGCCACCGCCAAGACGATCGTCGAGAAGGACTACGCGACGGCCGACGGCGTCAACTGGGCGCTGCAGCGGACGCGCACGCTGCTCACCAACGTCAGCCAGGACCGCGACGCAGCCTCCGGGAACCCGCTGCCGATCTTCAGGTACTCGGGCTACAGCTACGACGCCGCCGGCGATCCCCAGCTCAGGCTGGTCGAGCTCACGCCGCCGCTCGGGTCCAGCAACGGGCGCGTGGTGAAGATCGACGTCGCGTTCCGCGCCACCCCGCGCGCCAAGACCTTCCGGTCCAACGTGGAGGTCCCGTTCCGCGACGACGTGTTCGTGCGCGCGGTGAACCCGAACGAGCTCTCGACCGGCTCCGCCAATCTCGCTCCCGTCCCGACATGCGCATGACGACAGCCCACCCCACGCCCGCGCGCCGGCTCCGTGCCGACGACGGGTTCTCCATGTTCCTCACGATCATGACGATGTTCGTCACCGCCATGTTCGTCGCGGCCGGCTTCGCCGCCGCGCACGGCGACCTGCCGCTGTCGGGCGACTCGCGCGACCGCAAGCTCGCGTTCGCCGCCGCCGAGGCCGGCCTGAGCTTCTACCAGTACCACCTCAACCAGGACAACGACTACTGGCTGAAGTGCACGAACGTCGCGCCGCCCAACGCCACCGAACGGAGCCCGGTCAACCAGATCTGGGACGGCAAGAGCGATCGCAACTGGCGCACCGTGCCGGGGTCGTCGGCCCAGTACACGATCGAGCTGCTGCCCGCCCCCGGGCGCACCAAGTGCGTCGAGCAGCAGCAGGCGTCGATGATCGACCCCGGGAACGGCAGCTTCCGCATCCGGGTGACCGGCCGGCCGCGCGACGGCAGCACGCTCAAGCGCAGCATCGTCGCCACGTTCCGCCGCAAGAGCTTCCTCGACTTCCTCTACTTCACGGACTTCGAGACCACCGATCCGAAGAACTACGCCAGCACCGAGGCGGCGACCGCCAGCGCCTGCGCGGGCAAGTACCGCCCGGCCCGCGACCAGGTGACGACCGGCGGCGGCTGCCGGGAGATCTCCTTCGCCACCGGCGACGGGATCAGCGGCCCCGTCCACACGAACGACAACGTCCAGGTCTGCGGCACGCCGTACTTCGGGCGCACCAACCCGGACATGGGCGACGTGATGGAGATCACCGGCAACAGCCCGAGCCGGGGGTGGGTCGACGGCCCGTCGGGCTCCTGCTCGGGCAATAACCCGAGCTTCGCGCACCCGCCGGTCGTCGGCGCCAAGCCGGTGCCGATGCCGAGCACGAACTCGAGCATCAAGGAGCTCGCCCAGACCGACTTCTCCTACGTCGGCCCGACCACGATCACGATCAACGGCGACCAGATATGGATCACCAACGCCGCCAAGGGCTGGACCAACATGCAGAAGAAGAAGCCGGACAACGGGGTCATCTACGTCGCCAACGACCCGACGAAGCTCTGCTCGCCCGAGCCGCCCTCGACCATGACCTACAACGCCAGCAAGGTCCCCGGCTGCGGTGACCTGACGGTGAGCGGAACGTCGAGCGAGAGCCTCACGCTGGCCGCCGCCAACGACATCATCGTCCGGGCCGACCCGAACGTCGACAACAGCGGCCTGCGCAAGACCGGTGACGCCGTGATCGGCCTGATCGCCGACAACTTCGTGCGCCTCTACCACCAGTCCGACAACAGCGGCGTGCCGACGAACGTCGAGATCGACGCGGCCATCCTCTCCCTGGCGCACTCGTTCACCGTCGACAACTACGGCAAGGGCTCGCCGAACGGAAAGCTCACGGTGAACGGCGCGATCGCCCAGAAGTACCGCGGCGCGGTCGGCACCGGCGGAGCGAGCTCGCTGTCGTCGGGATTCAAGAAGAGCTATGTCTACGACGACCGCCTGAAGTTCCAGACGCCGCCGTACTTCCTGCAGCCCGTCGCGGCCTCGTGGAGCATCGTCAAGCGCCACGAGCAGGTCCCGGCCCGCTAGCCGGCCCCGACGATCCCAGGCCTGGACGTCGAGCCCCGCCCCCGGCGGGGCTCGCTGCGTGCTCGACCCCAAAAACCGCTTAGCAGGCGTAAAGGTCTCACCAGGGGATGCCGATAGACCCCTTAGCCAGCCGAGGTGTCAACGGCAAACCGCCCGCGAGGGCGAGACGCAAAGCCACGGGACTCAGGACGAGTTCGCCGGGCTGCCACCAGGGGTCGAACCGACCGGGGGGCATGGGACCGAAGGACTGGCGCACCACGGACCTACAGGCCCAACGATCCCTTCAGGAGGGTTCACTTACATGCTCAACAAGCTCCGCGAGCGCGCCCAGGACGAGAAGGGGTTCACCCTGATCGAGCTTCTGGTCGTCATCCTGATCATCGGCATCCTCGCCGCGATCGCGCTTCCCGCCTTCCTCAACCAGCGTGAGAAGGCTCAGGACTCCGAGGCCAAGAGCGGTGCCCGCACCGCCCAGACCGCGCTCGAGACGTCCTACACCGACACGCAGGACTACACCAAGGGCACCAAGGTCGAGGCCGTCAAGATCGAGCCGGCCCTCGGCGAGCTCGGAAACCGTCTCACCGTCGCTCCGGCGGCCGACGGCTACACGATCACCGTCGAGTCCAAGGGCGCGAACAAGCACAAGTTCACGATCAAGAACGAGGCCGGCGTCGTGACGCGCAGCGGCGACGCAGGCAGCTGGTAGTCGACAGCGCTCAACGCAGTTCCTCGCGAAGCGGGCCTCCGGGCCCGCTTCGTCGTTAAGCACCCTCAAGCGCCCTCGCGCGCGTGCCGATATCACTCCCGTGCTCAAGCGAAACCGTGCCTCCAAGAAGACCACCGTCGTCGGGCTCGAGCTCGACCCGAGCCACGTCGCCGCCGCCGAGGTGAGCGTCGACGGCTCGATCGCCGTCACCCGCGGCGCCGTCGCCCACCTGCGCCCCGGCGTCATCCGGGACGGCGAGGTCGCCGACCCGCAGGCCCTGAGCGAGGCGCTCAAGGCGCTCTTCGCCGAGCACGACCTGCCCCGCCGCGTGCGCCTGGGCGTGTCCAACCAGCGCATCGTCGTGCGCTCGCTCGACCTTCCGCCGCTCGACGACGAGAAGGCGCTCGCCGCGGCCGTCCGCGCCGAGGCGCCGGACCATATCCCGATGCCGATGGACGAGGCGATCCTCGACTTCCAGCCGCTCGGCCGCGTGGTCAACCCGCAGGGCCAGGAGCGCTCGCGCGTGATCGTCGTCGCGGTCCGGCGCGAGATGATCGACCGCGTCGTCGGCGCCGCCAAGGACGCCGGCCTGCAGCTCGAGGGCATCGACCTCTCCGCGTTCGCGATGGTGCGCGCGATCGGCGAGACCGGCGACGACGCCGTGCTCTACGTCAACGTCGCCGGGCTCACGAACGTCGCCGTCGCCAACGGCACCGGCTGCCTCTTCACCCGCGCCGCCGCCGGCGGCCTGGACGCGATGGTCCACACGTTGTCCGAGCGCGGCGGCCTGACGACCGAGCACGCGCGCGAATGGCTCAAGCACGTCGGTCTCGCCCGCCCGGTCGAGGAGATCGACGGCGACGAGGCGATCGTCGCGGCCGCGCGCGCGGTCCTCGAGGAGGGCGTGCACCAGCTCGCCGACTCCGTCCGCAACTCGCTGAACTTCTACCGCACCCAGGAGGCCGCCGAGCGCGTCGAGCGCGGCGTGGTCACCGGCCCGGTCCTGGAGGTCCCCGGCTTCGTCGAGCGGCTCGGCGCCGAGCTGCGGCTCCCGCTGGAGCACGCCGCCGTCGAGGTCGCGGGCGAGCACGGCTCGCCCGCATTGTTGACGATCGCGGCCGGCCTCGCGGTGGACGCGCGCCCGTAGCGGGCGGGCTCGCCAAGATAGCGGGGCATGACGGTGGCGGCAGGCGCAGTGCTCGCGGGGGCCCTCGGGCTCGCCTTCGGCTCGTTCCTCAACGTCGTGGCCCACCGGCTGCCGCGGCGCGAGTCGCTGTCCAAGCCGCGCTCGCGCTGCCCGCGGTGCGGCGCGCAGATCCGCGCGCGCGACAACATCCCCGTGCTCGGCTGGCTGCTGCTGGGCGGCAGATGCCGCGACTGCGGCGCGCCGATCTCCAGGCGCTACCCGCTCGTCGAGGCGGGCACGGCGCTGCTGTGCGTGCTCGTCGTCCTCGTCAAGGGCATGGAGCCCGAGGCGCTTCTCGGCATCGTCTTCGTCCTGCTGCTCGTGCCGATCACGCTGATCGACCTCGACCACGGGATCATCCCCAACCGGCTCACGCTGCTCGGCTCGGCGCTGGGCTTCGCCCTGGTCGCCGTGTTCTTCACCGACGACCTTGTCGAGCACGTCCTCGCCGCCGTGCTCGCGGGCGGCTTCCTGCTGCTGGCGGCCGTCGTCTACCCGGCGGGGATGGGCATGGGCGACGTCAAGCT
>JBIOZO010000279.1:0-4520 GCA_044871215.1 Gaiellaceae bacterium
GCTGGTACCTCCACTGCCCGTACTTGATGAAATCACTCTCGGACCACCTCCTTTCCGCGGTGATCGCACTCTAGCGATTCCGGCGGAGTGCGGAAAAGGTGATTCCGGCCCGGGCTTTCTCGGCGGCGCCGCGCGCCGGGCAGGTCGCCAGGTGGTCGTTCACGACGCCGCACGCCTGCATCGCCGCGTACGCCGTCGTCGGGCCGACGAAGCGGAAGCCGGCGGCTCGGAGGTCCTTTGAAAGCGCCTTCGAGCCCTCGGTCGAGGCCTGCCAGTCGGCGTTGGTCGCCGGCGCCGGGCCATCGACGCGGTACGACCAGACGAGCTCCGGCAGCGGCGTCGTCCCGCGCAGGCCGAGCGTGGCGCGGGCGTTCGCGATCGCGGCCTCGATCTTGCCGCGGTGGCGGACGATCCCGGCGTCCGCGAGCAGCCGCTCGACGTCCGTCTCGCCGAACTCGGCCACGCGCTCGGGGTCGAAGCCGGCGAACGCGGCGCGAAAGCTCTCGCGCTTGCGCAGGATCGTCAGCCACGAGAGCCCGGACTGAAAGCCCTCTAGGCAGAAACGCTCGTACAGCCCGCGCTCGTCGGTGACTGGGCGGCCCCACTCCTCGTCGTGGTAGCGGTTGTACGCCTCGTCGGCGCTCTCCCAGCAGCGCGCGCCCGCCACTAGACGATCGTGACCTTGACCAGCCCGTCCTCGACGTGGACGGGGAAGGTCTCGACCGACAGCACGGCCGGCAACGACAGTGGACGACCGGTGCAGATCTCGATCCGCGCGCCGTGGCGCGGGCAGATGGCCACGCCCTCGTCGAGCTCGAACTCGCCCTCGCAGAGCGGCCCGTCGTCGTGCGAGCAGCGGTCCTCGATCGCGCAGTAGCGGCCGTTCAAGTTGTAGACGCCGACCGAGATCTCGCCCGCGTGGACGATCTTCACCGTCCCGGGCGGCAGCTCGTCGACCGGCGCGACCACGATCTCCGCCATGCGTTACTTGAGGTCGAGCTCGTCGAGCCCGGCCCATTCCTCGGGCAGCGGCGTTCCCTTCGCGCGGTGGAGCGCGACCTTCAGCACGCCGAGCCCGAGCAACGCGCACTTGAGGCGCACCGGCGTCAACGGGATGCCGACCTCCTCGAGCAGGTCCTCCTTCGGCAGCTCCGCGATCTCGGTGGCCGTGCGCCCCTGCACCATCTCCATCAGCATTGAGGTCGAGGCCTGGCTGATCGCGCAGCCGCGGCCGGAGAACTTGACCTCGTCGATCGTCTCGCCGTCGTCGGCGAACTGGACGTAGATCGAGACCTCGTCGCCGCAGAGCGGGTTGAGGCCTTCGGCCTCGGCGTCGGCGCCCTCGATCACGCCGTGGCCGCGCGGGTTCTTGTAGTGGTCGAGGATGACCTCGCGGTACAGATCTTCCATCAGCCGAGAATCTTCTTGACCTTGTGGAGACCGTCGACGAGGCGGTCGATCTCCTCGGGCACGGTGTAGAGGTAGAAGCTCGCCCGGTTCGTGGCGACAACGCCGAGCCGCTTCATCAGCGGCTGGCAGCAGTGATGGCCCGCGCGGATGGCGACGCCTTCCGAGTCGAGCACCTGCGCCACGTCGTGCGGGTGGATGCCCTCGACGTTGAAGGAGACGATCCCGGCGCGCCGCTCGGGCGGGGGGCCGTAGCTCTTCACACCGCCGACCTCGGCGATCCGCTCGAGGGCGTACGCCGCGAGCTCGCTCTCGTAGTCGGCGATCGCCTCGACGCCGATCGCGGAGACGTAGTCCATGGCAGCGCCGAAGCCCACGGTCTCGGCGATCGCCATCGTCCCCGCCTCGAACTTGTACGGCAGCTCGCCCCAGGTTGTCTCCTCGGCCCTGACCGAGCGGATCATGTGCCCGCCGAGGTTGAACGGGGCCATCTTCTCGAGCAGCTCCGCGCGCCCCCAGAGCGCGCCGACCCCGCTCGGCCCGCAGAGCTTGTGCGAGCTGAAGGCGAGGAAGTCGCAGTCGAGCTCCTGGACGTCGACGCGGTGGTGCGGTGCGCCCTGGGCGGCGTCGACGACCATGATCGCTCCGCGCTCGTGCGCCCACGCGGCCAGCTTCGTGACCGGGTTGACCGTGCCGAGCGAGTTGGAGACCTGGTTCGTGGCGACGACCTTCACCTGCCCGTCGATCTCGCCCAACGCGTCGAGCTGCAGCTCGCCGTTGTCGTCGATCGGCAGCATCCGGAAGGCGGCACCGGTGCGCTTGGCGATGTACTGCCAAGGGACGAAGTTCGAGTGGTGCTCGAGCTCGGTCACGAGGACCACGTCGCCGGGACCGAGATTGTCGAGGCCCCATGCGTACGCGACGAGGTTGATCGACTCGGTCGCGCTGCGCGTGAAGATCACCTCGCGCGCGGCGGGCGCGTTGACGAACTCGCGCGCCGTCTCGCGGGCGCCCTCGTAGGCCTCGGTCGCCCGCTCCGAGAGCAGGTAGACGCCACGGTGCACGTTCGCGTACGAGGTCTCGTAGAACTCGCGCATCGCGTCCAGCACCTGACGCGGCTTTTGCGAGCTCGCCGCCGAGTCGAGGTAGGCGAGCGGCTTGCCGTGGATCTTCTGCTCGAAGATCGGGAAGTCGGCGCGCAGCTTCTGCGCATCGAGGGCTGGGCGAGCCGTCACGGCCACAGGGCTATCGTACCGAGGCACCGGGTCATGAAGTTCAGCGCGACAACCGCCCTCCTCTCGACGATTCTCCTGCTGGCAGCGGGCTGCGGCGGCTCGGGCGGCACGTCGAGCTCGCCCGGCGCGAAGGTCTTCGCCAGTGCCGGCTGCGGAGGCTGCCACACCCTGAAGGCTGCGAACTCGAAAGGCCAGGTCGGCCCGAACCTCGACGAGCTCAAACCCGACGAGTCGACGGTCGAGCGGCAGGTCCGCGAAGGCGGCAACGGCATGCCGTCCTTCGGCCGGAAGCTCTCGACGAAGCAGATCGCCCAGGTGGCGTCGTTCGTCTCCTCGTCCGCGCAGAGCTCGGGCACGAGCTTCGCCTTCAAGCCGAACGACGAGACGGTTGCCGACTGCGAGAAAAGCGCCAAGCCGTTCTGCTTCCGCCAGGCCTTCGGCAACCTGACGATCAAGGAGGGGCCGGAGAAGGCGCTCGCGCTACTCGCGACGGACGACTCCCACATCGCGGCGGTGCACGCCGACTGCCACCAGATCTCCCACTGGGTCGGGCGCGCCGGTCTCGTCTACTACAAGCACGACGCGGGGCAAGCGCTCTCCCACGGCGCGATGACCTGCAACTCCGGCTACTACCACGGCGTGCTGCAGCTCGCGTTCGCGGGCCTGCCGCGCGACGTCGTCGTCAGGAAGTCGAAGCGCATCTGCAGCGCCCCGGCCGTGAACACGGAGGAGTTCCTGCTCTACCAATGCGTCCACGGCCTCGGGCACGGCCTGATGATCTACAGCAACGACGACCTGCCCTGGTCGCTGAACACCTGCCACAAGCTGCTGACCGGCTTCGACCGGGTCTCCTGCACGGGCGGCGTTTTCATGCAGAACCTCGACACGACGATGGGCACGTCGCGCTACCTGAAGCCCAAGGATCCGCTCTACCCGTGCACCTCGGTGACCGAGCGCGACAAGGTCTACTGCTATCTGATGGTCACGTCGAGGATCAACACGTTCGACGGCTACAACTGGCGCAAGACCGCCGACTGGTGCCGCCGCAGCGAGAAGGGCTGGGTCGAGACGTGCTTCGAGTCGTACGGCCGCGACGCCTCGGGCTCATCCGAGTACGACCCGCAGAAGACCATCGCGCTCTGCCTGCAGGCCGGGCCGAACGCGTCGGACTGCGTCTACGGGGCGGCCCGCGACTACGCCAACAACTACGCCGGCGGGCCCAAGTCGTCCGCCTTCTGCGCTGCCTCGCCGGCCCGCTTCCGGGCGCGCTGCTACGAGGGTATCGGGACGATCCTCGGCGCAATGCACCGGTACGGCAACGAGCGGCGCGCGGCCTGCAACGGGGCGGCGCCGAAGCGCTACCGAGCCGACTGCTACCGCGGGGCCGCGATCTCCTAGTGCTCGCGGGCCTCGCCGCACGCGCGTCGCTCTGGAACCGGCGCCGCAAGCTGGCGCTCTTCATGGAGACCATCCGGCCAGGGCCCGAGACGCGGGTCGTGGACGTCGGCGTCGGCGACACCGGCTTCGGCACCGAGCCCGGCCTCGCGTCGAGCCACAACTTCTTCGAGGCGCTCTACCCGTGGCCGGAGCGGATCACGGCGGTGAGCGACGTGCCGCTGCCGAACTTCGCACGCGAGTTCCCGTCGGTCACGACCGTGACCGCGAGCGGCACCCACCTGCCGTTCGAGGACAACGCGTTCGACGTGGCGTTCTCGAACGCGGTCGTCGAGCATGTAGGCGGGCGCCAAGACCAGCGCCGCTTCGTCGCCGAGCTCTGCCGGGTCGCGCCGCGCGTCTTCCTCTCGACGCCGAACCGCTGGTTCCCCGTCGAGACGCATACGCTCGTCCCCTTCGTGCACTGGCTCCCGAGGCCGGCGG
>JBIOZO010000280.1:0-8554 GCA_044871215.1 Gaiellaceae bacterium
TTGCGGACCGCGGCCGCCATCAGGCCGACCAGACCCTCGGCGAGCTCGCGCTGCTCGTCGTCGTACTGCGCCGTCTCGTGCATCAGCTGGACGACCCCGACCACCTCGCCCTCGTGCTTGACCGGGAGCATCAGCGCGGATTGCACGCCGGGCGGTTCCTCGTCCGGCAGCTTCCGCAAGTGGCCTTCCCGGTCGACGTCGTAGTAGACGCCGCCGGGATCCTTGACCTGCTCCGGCACGTCGTTCTGGAGCAGCGGCTCGCCGGTCATGATCACGCGGCTCTGCATGCCGCCGCCCTCGCGGTTCAGCGGCAGCGGCGGCAGGATCGCCGGGTCGAGCTTCTCGCCGTCCACGCAGGCGTAGTCGCAGCTGATCAGCTCGGTCTCTGGGTCGAAGGACGAGACGATCACGCCGTTGTGCGGCACCGCGTCGGCGAGCAGCTCGCTGAACCGGTCGTAGACGCGCTCGAGCTCAAGCGTCTCGTTCAGGTAGCGAGCTGCCGCCAGTAGCAGCTCTGCTTTCTCGGCCCCCCGATGACCGCCCACGTCGTCGTTCATCATGCCACCAATGTTCGGGAATCTCGCCCCGCGGCTCGAAGGCCGGCTGGTGGTGCTGGAGCCGCTCGGGCCGCAGCACGAGGAGGGCCTGCGGGCGGCAGCCGCCGACGAGCGCACGTGGCGCTGGATGTGGACGGACGACGTGGACGGGTGGATCGAGGACGTGCTGCGCGTGCGTGACGACCGCCAGCCTTTCGCAGTGCTGCAGGACGGTGCGGTGGTCGGCTCGACCAGCTACCTCGCCCTCGCGCCGGAGCATCGCCGGCTCGAGATCGGCAACACGTGGCTGAACCCATCTGCTTGGGGAACCGGCGCCAACACGGAGGCGAAGTACCTGCTCCTGCGGCACGCCTTCGAGGAGCTCGGCTGCCTGCGCGTCGAGTTCAAGACGGATGCGCTCAACGACCGGGCCCGCGCGGCCCTGGCGGCGATCCCCTCCGAGTTCGAGGGCATCCACCGCTGGCACATGGTCGTCCGCGGCGGCGAGCGCCGCGACTCGGCCTGGTACGCGGTCACGATCGAGACCTGGCCGGAGACTCGCCGGCGGCTCGAGGCGAGGCTCGCGGGCTAGACTTCGCCGCGCCCGGTATCCGCAACGGAACTGGAGCTTTTCGATGATCAGGAGCGTCAACGTGATCGGTCGCGGCCGCGTGGGAACGGCGATCGCCGCGCGCCTGGAGGAGCGCGGCGTCGAGCTGCGCGAGGACGCCGAGGTGACGCTGCTCTGCGTGCCCGACACCGCCATCCGGGACGTGGCCCGGGGCCTGTCCCGGGGCCAGGGCTGGATCGCACACGTCTCCGGAGCGACGCGGCTGTCGGCGCTCGAGCCGCACCCGCGGCGCTTCTCGGTGCACCCGCTGCAAACCTTCACGCGCGGGCGAGGGCCAGAGCAGCTCGACGGCGCGTGGGCCGCGGTCACCGCCGAGACGGACGAGGCCCGGGAACAGGCCCTCGACCTCGCGCGGACGCTCGGGCTCGAGCCGTTCGAGCTCGCCGACGCGGAGCGGCCGCTCTACCACGCCGGCGCGACGATGGCCTCGAACTATCTGGTGACGCTGCACGAGGCCGCCTCGAGCCTGTTCGCCGCCGCCGGCGCTCCGCCGGAGGCACTCGAGCCGCTGATGCGCCGGACGATCGACAACGGCTTCGAGCTGACCGGCCCGATCGAGCGCGGCGACTGGGCGACGGTCGACGCGCATCGCGAGGCGATCAGCGAGGCTCGACCCGAGCTCGTGCCGCTCTACGACGTGCTCGCCGAGGCGACCACCCGATGAGGATCGTCCGCAGGGCCGCCGAGCTGCAGGTCGAGGGCGACGTCGGTCTGGTGCCGACGATGGGCGCGTACCACGACGGGCACCTCGCCCTTTTCGAGGCGGCGCGGCGCGAGAACGAGACCGTCGTCGCGAGCCTATTCGTCAATCCGGCCCAGTTCGGCGAGGGCGGAGACCTCGAGCGCTATCCGCGCGACGAGGCCCGCGACGCCGAGCTCGCCGAACACGCGGGCGTGGACGTGCTCTTCGTCCCGCACCCCGAGGAGATCTACCCGCCCGGCTTCCAGACCTGGGTCGAGGTCGAGCAGCTCGGCGCGATCCTCGAGGGCGAGCACCGTCCGGGCCACTTTCGCGGAGTCGCGACCGTCTGTCTGAAGCTCTTCAACCTCGTCCGCCCTCCGCGCGCCTACTTCGGCCAGAAGGACGCGCAGCAGGTCGCAGTCGTGCGGCGCATGACCCGCGACCTGGCCGTGCCCGTCGAGATCCGCGTCGTGCCGACCGTGCGCGACGCCGACGGTCTCGCCCTCTCCTCGCGCAACGCCTACCTCTCGGCCGAGGAGCGCGAGCAAGCGTTGAGCCTGCCGCGCGCCCTCGCGGCGCGAGACCGCAGGCTCCTCGACGGTCTGGAGGTGGAGTACTTCGAGGAGGCCGACTTCGAGCCCCGCGTCCTCGCCGCCGCCGTGCGCGTCGGTTCCACCCGTTTGATCGACAACGTCGTCCTGGAAGGAGACCCATCGTGAGCAGGTACGCGTCCTGGACCCACGGCAAGCTGCCGCTGACCGAGCTGGCCGAGGTGAAGCGCCGCGGGCAGAAGCTCGCGATGATCACCGCCTACGACTTCCCGAGCGGCCGCATCGCCGACGAGGCCGGCGTCGAGCTGGTGCTCGTCGGCGACTCGGCAGGCATGGTCGTGCTCGGCAACGAGTCGACGGTGCCGGTGACCATGGAGGAGCTGCTGATGCTCACGCGCGCGGTCGTGCGCGGGGCGAAGCGGCCGCTCGTGATCGCCGACATGCCGTTCGGCTCGTTCCAGGCCTCCGACGAGGCCGCGGTCGAGAACGCCGTGCGCTTCGTCAAGGAGGCGGGCGCCGACGCGGTCAAGCTCGAGGGCGCCGGCCCCACCCTTTCGCGAGTCCAGGCGATCGTCGGCGCGGGCGTGCCCGTGATGGGACACGTCGGCCTGACGCCGCAGTCGGCCACCATGCTCGGCGGCTTCAAGGCACAGGGCCGCACCGCGGAGAAGGCCGAGCGGCTCTACGAGGATGCACTGGCGCTCGAGGCGGCGGGCTGCTTCGCGATCGTGCTCGAAGCAGTGCCGGCTCCTGTCGCGGCCGCCGTGACCGAGGCGCTGCGGGTGCCGAGCATCGGCATCGGCGCAGGCGCCGCGTGCGACGGCCAGGTGCTCGTCTGGCACGACCTGCTCGGGCTCTACGAGGGCAAGTCGCCGCGCTTCGTCAAGCGCTACGCGGATCTCGCCGGCGAGGCGAAGCGCGCGCTCGAGGCCTACGTCGAGGACGTGCGCGAAGGCCGCTTCCCTGAGGAGCAGCACACGTACACGATCCCCGAGGAGGAGCTAGCCGCGTTCGAGGCCGGGTTGCCCGCGCACCGCGCGCAGGCCCGCGAGCAGTAGCGCCAGCGACCAGGCAACGAACAGGAGCTCGAGCACGTAGAAGGCGGTGTTGCCCGTGCCGTGGTCACTGCCGCCGCTGCGGAAGACGTCCTGGCCGTAGACCGCGAGCCGGAGCGGCCAGAGCACCAGCAGCGACAACGCGATCGGCGCGGAGGCAAAGGCGAGCACGTGCCGGGCCTGCCGGTAGGTGATGCCGCCCACGACGCGCGTCAGCCAGTAGACGACCGCACCGCCGAGGTAGTAGGCCGCCGTGCCGTAGATCGCACCGCCGACGAAGGCGATCACCGCGACGTTGAGGCCGTCGTTGGCGACGTCGTCGAGCAAGCGCCCGTAGCTCGGCGTCCAGAGCACGCTCGCGACGCCCGAAAGGATCACGAGCGCGAGCACCGCCTCGCCCCGTGGGCGCGCGGCGGCGTCCGAGTCGTCGCGCATCGCCCGGAAGACGTCGAGCGGCCGCACGAGCACGAAGATCGCGCGCTGGAGCCAGACCCATTCGTCCGCTCGTGGAACCGCTTCGATGCGCGCGCTCACGCCGCCAGCGTAGCGCCCGCCCGCCGTTCGGACTCCGTGTTGCCTTTTTTTGCTCTCAAGCGCCCGCGCCACGCCGTCGATTGGCACTGGGACTACGGAATTCGGCCCAGGCAACCAGACAGGAGAAGTTTTCATGAGAGGCACGACGGCTCGACCGCGCCACGACGGCGGTTGGTCTCCCACACGCAAGCTACTGGCATCGCTCGCGGTGCTCGGTGCGGCCGCGAGCATCGCCGGCCTCGGCACCTTCGCAACCTTCACCAGCTCGACGTCCGCCAGCCACACCGTCTCTTCGGGGACGGTCACGATCGCGCTCGGCGCGACCGGCGCCTCGACGAACCGCCTGACGGTCGGCGCCTCGGCGATCGCGCCCGGCGACACGATCCAGCGCAGCGTCGACCTGATCAACTCCGGCTCGATCGACCTCGCGTCGATCACGCTGTCGACGACGGCGACGACCAGCTCGCTGCTCGACACCGACACAACGAACGGGCTCCAGATGCTGATCGACAAGTGCTCGGCCGCCTGGACCGAGTCGGGGCCGCCCTACACCTACACCTGCAGCGGCACGACCTCGTCGGTGCTCGCCTCGCGCCCGGTGATCGGGAGCACGCTGGCGCTGTCGAACCTCGGCTCGCTGACAAACGGGGCGACCGACCACCTGCGCGTGACGCTGACGTTGCCGAGCGGAGCGGGCAACTCGCTGCAGAATCAGTCGTCCACGATCAGCTACGCCTTCACGGGCACCCAGCGCACCGCGGCTTCGAAGTAGGCGGGTCGAACGTGCTGGGCCGGAGCGCCAGGAAGGGCCGCAGGGTCGTCGACCTGCTGACGCGGCTCTTCCTGGGCTTCGCCCTGCTCGCGCTCGTGCTGCTCGGGTTGCTGCCGAACCTCGGCTGGTACCGCACCGAGACGGTGCTTTCGGGGAGCATGAAGCCGTACTTCTCGCCGGGCGACATCGTGGTCGTGACGCCCGAGCCGGCGAGCGCGGTGCGCGTCGGCCAGGTGATCAGCTACCACATCCCGGTCGGCGACCACCACGTCCAGAGCCACCGCGTGATCAAGGTCGTCCGCGGCGGCGCCCACCCGCTGGTGCGGACGAAGGGCGATGCGAACGACGCCGCGGACCCGTGGACCGCTCGGCTCGACGGCGGCACTGCCTGGCAGGTTCGGGCGGTCGTGCCCAAGGCAGGCTGGGGAATCGTCTGGCTGCGCACGCCGGCCATCCGCCGGTTCGCGATCTTCTTCGTGCCATTGCTGCTCGCGATCCTCGGGCTCTGGCGGATCTGGGGCACTCCCCGCAAGGACGATGCGGCGACGCGGCCGGCACCGCTGGCTTGAGCTGCGGCGCCCCCTCCGCTGGGGCGCGGTGCTCGGCTCGGCGATCGCGGCATTCGCGGTCGTCTCCGGCTCGCTGGCGGGCCTGAGCTCGCTGACGACCGGCGGGCCGCAGACGATCGTCACCAAGCGCATCTTCTCGGGCCCACGGTCGGTGAACGCGGTCGACGTCCGCGACGTGAGCAGCGGCGCCGAGAGCAACAAGTCGGACGCCCTCTCGTCCGCCGATGGCGTGGTCACGGCGACTTCGACCGCGATTGCCTCCGGCACGAACCGCTACCTCGACTTCACGATGAACAGCGGTAGGCCCGGCGGCCTCTCGGTCTCGAGCCCGCAGTTCAACTTCCGCCTGGCGAGCGCCGGCGGCGCGCAGTCTGGAAACGGCTGCTTCTGGTTCGAGATCCGTTCGGGCGGCAGCGTGATCGGCACGCACGGCAGCTACGCGGCCGCGGCCGGCTGCAGCACGGGCACGACCCAGACCACGATCTCCACCTCGATTCCGGAGGTCACGAACACCGACCAGCTGAACGGTCTTTTGATCCGCGTCTATCCCTGGGAGACCGGGAGCGCAGGCAAGACCAAGGTCGTGAACATTGATCTCGCCACCGTGACCGGCTCGACGTACTCGGCCTTCACCGCCTACGAGACCTCGTACGTCGACAACACCAGCGGCACGCCGGCGACGACGCCCTGGTTCATGGCCGCGGTCGACGGCACCACCTACACCGACACGACCGCCTGGCCTGGCGCCGTGACCACGACCAAGTACCTGAAGCTGACGTTCGACCCCGGCGTCCCGGCGGGCTCCGTCGTCACGGCCGTCTCGCTGAAGAACGTCTGGCACGCGTCCTCGGCGGTCACGAACGGCGGGACGCTCTGCTACTACCTCGAGACCTTCAACGGCGCGACCTCGCTCGGCACCCACGGCAGCACCGGCTCGCCGCAGGGGTGCACCGCCAGCGGCACGGTCTTCGCCACCGACACGATCCTGCTCCCCGAGGTGAACGACGCGACCAAGTCGAACAACCTCGTGATCAAGCTCTACTACTGGGTCTCGCCCACCTGCGGCGGCGGCGGCAACCCGACGTGTGTCAAGTCGGTCACCGACCAGGCCGAGGCGACCTTCACGTACTACCTGGACTGATGCGCATACCCCCCTTCCGGGTGAGGGGAGCGCATCGTCCGCTGCCGACAACTCTCTCGATGCGGCTCTTCACCTCAGGCTCGAACGTGCACAAACTCATCGCCTCGCTGGCTGTTCTCGGTGCCGCGGCGGCGATCGCCGGCCTCGGCACCTACGCGACCTTCACGAGCTCGACGAGCGCGAGCCACACGATCGCGACCGGAACGCTCTCCCTGACCTCCGGCCCGACCAATCGGCTCGGCACGGGCGCCAGCCTCGTCGCCGCCGGCGACTCGATGCAGCGCGCGATCGACCTGAACTACGCCGGCTCGATCTCCTTCGGCTCGGCCACGCTGACCACGAACGCGACCACCTCGTCGGCCCTCGACACGGACACGACCGACGGGCTGCACGTGGCGATCGACAAGTGCTCGGTCGCGTGGACGGAGTCCGGTCCGCCCTACACGTACACCTGCAGCGGCACGACCTCCTCGGTGCTCGCCTCGGCGCCCGTGATCGGCAGCAACCTCGCCCTCTCGAACCTGACGTTGACGGCGGGCTCGACCGACCATCTCCGCGTGACCGTCACCCTGCCGAGCACCGCCGGCAACTCGTTCGAGAACCTCTCCTCGACGATCGCCTACACCTTCACCGGCGTCCAGCGCGCCGGGACGAGCCAGTAGCGAGCCCGTGCCTCTGCTGAGGCGGCTCCTGCTCTCGGCGGTCGTGGTGGTGACGGCCTCGGCCCTCTGCGTCTGTGCGGCGCTCGCCAGTCCGCTGGTCGCGAAGAGCAAGCATCCGCGACTCACGATCGTCCAGCGCGCGCTGGCCCCCGTGGAGAGGCTCGCCCCGGGCGACAGCGCTCAGCGCACGCTCGAGCTGCGCTACCGGGGCCGCGGGCGATTCGGTCGGGTCGTCCTGCGCGTGAAGGGCCTGAGCCACTCGCCCCTCGGGTCGAGCCTGTGGATGAAGGTCCAGCGCTGCTCGACTGCCTGGAAGAAGCTCGGCGCCCGGGCCTACAAGTGTCGCGGCAGACGCTGGGACGTGCTCGGCGCCGTGCCGCTGAGCAGGAACCACCCCTTCCGGCTGAGGCACCTCTCGGCGCGCGCCGGCCGTACGGACCACCTCCGCATCACGCTCGCCCTCCCGCTCAGAAGCGGGAACGAGCTCCAGCACCGGGTCGCCAAGATCGTCTACGCGTTCACGGGCGCCGCGCGCTAGGCCGCGGCAGGCTCGCGAGCGGGTAGCAGCTCGCGCAGGAACTGGCCCGTGACCGACTCCTCGACGGCCGCCACCTGCTCGGGTGAGCCCGTGGCGATCACCTCGCCGCCGCCCTCGCCGCCCTCGGGCCCGAGGTCGACGATCCAGTCGGCCTGCTTGATCACGTCGAGGTTGTGCTCGATCACGAGCACGGTGTTGCCGGCGTCCACCAGCCGCTGCAGCACCTCGAGCAGCTTCTCGATGTCGGCGAAGTGGAGGCCGGTCGTGGGCTCGTCGAGGATGTAGAGCGTCCGCCCGGTCGCGACCTTGCCGAGCTCCTTGGCCAGCTTCACGCGCTGGGCCTCGCCGCCGGAGAGCGTTGTCGCCGGCTGGCCGAGCTTGACGTAGTCGAGCCCGACGTCGTGCAGCGTCTGCAGCCGCCTGCGCAGCTTCGGGATCTTGGCGAAGAACTGCAGCGCCTCCTCGACCGACATCTCGAGCACGTCGGCGATCGACTTGCCCTTGAACCGCACCTCGAGCGTCTCGCGGTTGTAGCGCTTGCCGCCGCACGTCTCGCACGGGACGTAGACGTCCGGCAGGAAGTGCATCTCGATCTTGATCGTGCCGTCGCCCTTGCACGTCTCGCAGCGCCCGCCGCGGACGTTGAACGAGAACCGTCCCGGCTTGTAGCCGCGCACCTTCGCCTCGGGCGTAAGCGAGTAGAGCTCGCGCACCGGCGTGAAGATGTCCGTGTAGGTGGCCGGGTTGGAGCGCGGGGTGCGGCCGATCGGCGTCTGGTCGATGTCGATCACCTTGTCGAAGCACTCGATCCCATCGACCGAGTCGTGGTCGCCCGGCTTGACGCGCATCCGGTGGAGCCGGTTGGCGAGCGCCTTGTAGACGA
>JBIOZO010000281.1:0-3589 GCA_044871215.1 Gaiellaceae bacterium
CAGTCGCGGTTGATCCGTGAGTTCGCTCCGATCGAGACTCCTGTCCGGCGGATCTGGCCCGGGCCGTAGAACCACCAGTAGCAGCCGAGATGAACGCCCGCTCTCGGGCCGAGCTCGATCCCGAGCAGACGCCGGTACCAGAAGTGGCGCAGCTTCCAGCTCGGGATGTTCGCGATGAAGTAGTTCGTCAGGAAGCTGATCGTCCGGATCAGGAAGACCTTGTGCCTGCGACTCGCCTCGCCCGGCTTGGCGGCGGCGTCCTCCCAGGTCGGGACGCGGCGCCCGGCGTCGGCCGTCATCTGGAACCACCTCCGCTCGCGAAGACGGTCTCGACGGTCCCTTCGAGCGGAACGAGCCGCCCGTTCGCCGTGATCCGGAGGTCTCCGGCGCCGCCGAAGCGGGCCCACAGACGCGTCCCGCGCAACGCGACCCGGTCGCCGGTTTGCAGCACGCCGCTGTAGACGCGCGCGCCGGTCGCGGATCCCTCCCGGACCTCGACCCACGAGTCGGTGCGGACGTCCTCGAGCACGAGCGAGACCGGCCTCGGGGCCGCCGCCGCCGCACGTGTCGGCGGTCGCTCGCGCGGGGCTCCGTGGGCGGGCACGGGCTGGACCGGGAAGGGAGCACTCGTGTCCGTCTTCGCGCCGGCGAAGACGAGCCAGACGAAGAAGCCGACCGCGATCGGGAGCAGGACGAGAGCCAGGTTTCGGGCGAGTCGGTCGACGCGACCCGGCGCCGCAAGCACGCGAACGGGCACCGGACGCGCTCTCGGCGTCGGAGCGCGCCGAGCCGGCGCGGGCGTCGCGGGCGCGCTCCGCCGAACCGGGACGACGGCCGCAGGCGCAGCCGCGACGGTCTGGCCGAGCGCGTCCAGACGCCTTGCCGCCTCGCCCAGACCCAGGAGCGCTCCGATCACGAACGCGATCCGATACATGAAGAAGCCCTGGTCGTTGTAACCCTCGAGCGCGTAGCCGACGAGAGCGCACGCCAGCAGAGCGCCGAACGCGGCGACCTCGCGGTTCCGCGATCGCACGAGCCGGCAGCCCGTGAGGATCCCGACGCCCAGCAGCGACCAGAATGCGATCCCGCCGAAGAGGCCCATCCGCATGAGGACGTAGAAGACGCCGTTGTGCGGGACATACAGGATCAGTGGGTCGATCGAGCTGATGTCCGTGATCGATCCCGGGACGTAGTCGATCGGCAGCCCGAAGCCGCGCCCGATCACACCTCCTTCGCGGATGTTGAGCTTCAAGTTCTCGTTCTCCTGCATCCGGTACAGATCGGACGACTCGTCGCGCGTGTTCGGCGCGACTGCCGACTTGACGGCCCGGGCCGGTCCCGCCAGCGCGCCACTGTGGTTCCAGTAGGCCGGGAAGTAGACGGCCGAGACGATCAGCGCCAGCGCCAGCACCTTGCTCATGAAACGGCGCCGAGCGGGGACGGCGACCATCGTCAGGATCGTCAGCGCGATCAGTTCCCCGCCGAGGATCAGCCAGGCCGCGCGCCGGCTGTTGACCAGATCCGCGACCAGGATCAGTGGCAAGAGCACGGTCGCGGTCGTCCGCAGGCGGCCCGGGACGTCGAAGATCCAGAGGCAGGCCGTCAGCAGGATGAACAGCGAGAAGAAGAGCGCCTCCTCGTGGCCGACGATGAAGTCGGGGCGCGGAATCTGGTTGCGGACCGTCAGGAACGAGTGGAACGCCTGCGCGGCCTTGAAGCCGCTGCCGAGGACGATCGCCCACATCGCAGCATGCAGAACCGACAGCCGGGTCGTGAACACCGTCGCGACGAGATACGCGATAGCGAGGTACATGAAGGGGCGGACCTCGGTCAGCGCCGTTCGGAGCTCTCCGCCGTGAGCCTGGCCGATCGCGAGACCGATGACGGCCGCCAGCACGACCGCGCCCACGGCATAGGTGAGGGCGGACCTCGAGACGCTCGTCGTCTGCGACGTCTCCCGCTTGAGGATCCACATCGTGAGTAGCGCGAGCAGGAGCAGGTCGGCGGGGCTCACGTGGAGCCCTCCGCCGAGCCCGTGGAAGAGCGGCAAGCGGTCCGTGTAGTCGCTCGGGGTAGGCGCCGCGCTCGTCGATCCCGGCTGGCCGGAGGTGAACGGGAACTGCTCGACGGTCAGCGCCGCGAGCAGGACGACGATCGGCGACAGGACCGGTTGCTTCCAGATGACGACGATCAGCGCAATCGACGCGAGCGCGAAGAGCGCCCCGGTCTGACCGGCGCTGCCGCCCATTCCCGAGAGAACGCCGATCAGCACCGAGAGCATCGCCAGCAGGGCCGCCATGACTGACGTCGGGAACGGTCCGCGCCGCCGGATCGCAGCTGCGGCCGTGCTCATCGGATGTAGCCGGCCATGACGACCGTCAGGACGAGCGCGGTCAAGCACACGACGAGCGCCGTTGCCTTGCCCGTCCTGACGCCGCCGAGGCCGAGCACGAAGAAGATCACGAGCAGGACGACGCCCCAGCCCGTCATCGCGGAAAGCCCCTGACGATCCTAGGAAGCGTGATCAGCTGTGACAGGCCGCGGAGCACCGCTCACCGTTCGCGCTTCGCCTTCACGCGGGGCACGCGCGGCACAGCCGATCCATTCGTGCCCGTCGCCTGGTCAGCGTCCAGCGGCACGTCGTCGTCGGCGCGGGCGATCACCTCGCGCAGCTCCTCACGCTCACGTTTTTCATCGCTGCCCGTGAGCAACACGATCGCCAGGAAGCTGATCAGGAATCCGACGAAGATCCCGGCGACGACACCGAAAACGGACTTCTTCATGCCGCTGACCGCAGGCGCGGGAAGGCTGGGCTTGTCGCGCAGCTGGTAGGTCGGCGGCGCCTCTTTGGCCGCCGCAAGACTGAGCGCGGCCTGGTTGTAGCCGCGTGTGCCGCGCTTGAGCCTGGTCACGGCGGCCTTGCGCGACTGATCGAGAACCTGTGCTTGTGCCGGCGAAACATTGCCGCTGGCGATTGTGGCGTCGATCTGGTTGATCGCGCTCGTCGCCGTGTCCATCTGATTCTTGAAATGCGTCACCGCGCTCTGTTGGCGGGCGACGTCGATCGCACGCCGCTCCTGGCCAAGCGTCGCGACCAGCGCCGAGAGCGTCCCGACGGCGACCTCCGGCGTCGGGCCCCGCAGCTCGATCGACATGATCTGGCCGCCGGGAAGCGCCGTGATCACGTGCTTCTCGTCGAGCGCGTCCCAGGTCCGGTCTTCCGCCGACGGCGTCCCGCGCAGCTGCCGGAGAAGCCCTTTCGGGCCCCAGCCCTCGCTCGGGTGCGTCGCGAGGTACTTCGTCAACGGCCCCTTGCGCCCGACCTTCAGGCGGAACGACCTCGTCGCCATGAGCTCCGTGAGAAGCTGCTGCGCCTGAGCGGCCGGCGTCGGCTCGCTCGGGTTCGGATTGACGAACGAGGACGGCTGCGTCACCGGGTTGTCGACGAAGAGCGCGGCGCCTGCCTTGTACTCCTTCGGCGTCCCCGCGACGAACCAGAGCGCGAGCACGGTCATGATCACCACGGGCAGGCTGAACAGCAGCCGGTGGCGTTGGAACGTCTGGACGTAGCTTTGATTCATGGTGTGCG
>JBIOZO010000282.1:0-3568 GCA_044871215.1 Gaiellaceae bacterium
CAGTCGCGGTTGATCCGTGAGTTCGCTCCGATCGAGACTCCTGTCCGGCGGATCTGGCCCGGGCCGTAGAACCACCAGTAGCAGCCGAGATGAACGCCCGCTCTCGGGCCGAGCTCGATCCCGAGCACCCGCCGGTACCAGAAATGGCGGAACTTCCAGCTCGGGATGTTCGCGACGAAGTAGTTCGTCAGGAAGCTGATCGTCCGGATCAGGAAGACCTTGTGCCTGCGACTCGCCTGGCCCGGCTTGCTCGCGGTGTCCTCCCACGTCGGGACGCGGCGCTCGGCTTCGGCGTTCATTGCGACGCACCTCCGGCCGTGAAGACGGTGTCGACGGTGCCCTGGAGCGGGACGACCCGGCCGTTCGCGGTGATCTGGAGATCGCCCGCGCCCCCGAAGCGTGCCCACAGGCGCGTCCCTTTCAGCGCGACACGGTCGCCGTTCCGCAGCACGCCGCTGTAGACGAGGGCGCCCGTCGGGGATCCCTGCCTGACCTCGACCCACGAGTCGGTTCGAACGTCCTCGAGTACGAGCGAAACTGGCTTCGGCTTGACGACTGCGGGCGCGGCTGTCGGCGGCCGCTCGCGCGGACTGGGCCGCGCCGGTGCCGGCTGCGTCGGGAACGGAGAGCTCGCGTCGGTCTTCGCTCCCGCGAAAACGAGCCACACGAAGAATCCGATGGCGATCGGCAGGAGCACGAAGGCAAGGCGCTGGGCGAACCAGTCGAAGCTCCGCTCCGCGAGGACAGGCACGGGGCGCGCCTTCGGCTTCGGCGCGCGCCGAGGTCTTGGTGGCGCGACGCGGGCGCGCGTCGGTGCGAGTGCTGCGGGGGCCGTCGCGACGGCGTCACCGCGTGCGTCCAGCCGGCGTGCAGCCTCCGCGAGTCCCAGCAGCGTTCCGGTCACGAATGCGATCCGGTACATGAAGAAGCCCTGGTCGTTGTAGCCCTCGAGCGTGTAGCCGACGAGCCCGCACGAGACGAACGCGCCGAACGCCGCGACCTCGGGCCTTCGCGATCGCACCAACCGGCACCCGGCGACGATGGCGGTCCCGATTAGCGACCAGAACGCAACCGCACCGAACAGCCCCATGCGCATGAGGATGTAGAAGACCCCGTTGTGCGGGACGTACAGGATCAGCGGGTCGATCGACTGGATGTCCGTGATCCCGAGTGAGTAGTCGATCGGAACCCCGAAGCCGCGTCCGACCGGGCCGCCCATCCGGATGTTGTTCTGGAGGTTCTCGTTCTCCTGCATCCGGTACAGGTCCGACGACTCGTCTCGCGCGTTGGGCGCGACCGCGGACTTCACCGCGCGGGCCGGCCCTGCGAGCGCGCCCGAATGATTCCAGTACGCCGGGAAGTAGACGGCGGACACGACGAGCGCCACCGCCATCACCTTCGCCATGAAGCGGCGCCTCGCAGGCACGGCGAACATCGTCACGATCGTCAGGGCGATCAGCTCTCCGCCGAGGATCAGCCACGCCGCGCGCCGGCTGTTCACGAGGTCGGCCACGAGCACGAGCGGAAGCAATACCGTCGCCGTCGTCCGCAGCCGGCCCGGGACGTTGAAGATCCAGAGACAAGCCGTCAGCAGCAAGAAGAGAGAGAAGAAGAGCGCTTCCTCGTGGCCGACGACGAAGTCCGGGCGCGGAATCTGATTGCGCACCGTCCAAAACGAATTGAACGCCTGTGCTGCCTTGAAGCCGCTGCCGAGCACGAGCGCCCACATCGCCATGCGGATGACCGAGAGCCGCGTCGTGAAGACCGTGGCCAGGAGATAGGCGATCCCGAGGTACATGTAGGGGCGGACCTCGGTCAGCGCGGTGCGCAGCTCGCCGCCGTGAGCCTGCCCGACCGCGACGCCCACGATCGCCGCAATCACCAGCGCGCCGATCGAATAGGTCACGGCCGAGCGTGGCACGCTCGTGGTCGCGGCCGTCTCGCGCTTCAGGATCCAGATCGTGAGTAGCGCGAGCAGCAGCAGGTCGGCAGGGCTGACGTGGAGGCCGCCGCCCAGGCCGTGGAAGAGCGGCAGACGATCGGTGTAGTCGCTCGGAGTCGGCGGCGCGCCGAAGGTCGTAGCGCCGGGCTGCGCGGCGGATTCGAATGGGAACTGCTCGACGGTGAGCGCGGCGAGCAGGACCACGATCGGAGAGAGCGCCGGCTGCTTCCAGAGGACGACGATCAGCGCGATCGAGGCGAGGGCGAAGAGAGCTGCGTTCATCCCGGCGCTGCCGCCCATCCCGGAGATGAGCCCGATCAGCACCGAGAGCGACGCGAGGATGGCGGCTGCGGCCCAATCTGGAAGCGGCCGGCGCCGCTTGAGCTCGGCGATCGCCGTGCTCATCGCATGTAGCCGGCGAGGACGACCGTCAGGACGAGTGCCGTCGTGCAAACGGCGAGTGTCATCGCCTTGCCGGTCTTGACCCCGCCGAGGCCGAGCACGAAGAAGAGCACGAGCAGCAGCACGCCCCAGCGTGTCATCGCCGGACGCCTCCGTTACGAATTGCGCCTGGCTGTGACGGGCCGCAGAGCACCGCTCACCGTTCGCGCGTCGCCTTCACGCGCGGCACCTGGGGCACCGCCGACCCGTTCGTCCCCGTCGCCTGCTCGACGTCGAGGGGCCCGTCATCGTCGGCGCGTGCGATCACCTCGCGTAGCTCTTCGCGCTCCCGCTTCGCGTCGCTGCCCGTGAGCAGCACGATCGCGAGGAAGCTGATCAGGCAGCCGACGAAGATCCCGGCGAAGACGCCGAACACCGCCTTCTTCATGCCGCTGACCGCGGGTGCAGGAAGGGTTGGCTTGTCGATCACCTGGTACATCGGGCCGGATCCCCTCGCCGCATCGAGGCTGAACGTGGCCTGCCCGACCGCACGGGTTGCGCGCCTGACCCTCGCTTGCGCCGCTCTCTGAAGGGCCGGAGCCGCCGTCGTCGAGATCTCCCCGCTCGCGATCTGCGTGTTGATGTCGTCGAGCTGAGCCTGCGCGGTGGCGAGCTGGTTCTTGTAGTGGCTGACGGCGCGTGCCTGGCGCGCCACGTCGATCGCCTGACGTTCGCGCGCGAACGTCTTGAGCAGCGCCTGGAGCGTCCCGACCGCGACCTCGGGAGTCGGGCCGTGCAGCTCGATGCTCATGATCTGGCCGCCGGGAAGCATCGTGATGACGTGCTTCGCGTCGAGCGCGTTCCACGTCCGGTCCTCGGCCGACCCGCCGGCCTTCAGTTTTCCGAGCAGGGCCTTCGGGCCCCAGCCTTCGCCGGGATGGGTCGCCAGGTACTTCGTGAGCGGCCCCGCCTGCCCGATCTTGAGACGGAACGACCTGGTCGCGAGCAGCTCGTTCAGGAGCTGCTGGGACTGGGCAGCAGGTGTCACTTCTCCCGGGTTCGGGTCGTTGAACGAGGACGGTTGCGTGACAGGCGTGTCGACGAAGAGCGACGCGCCGGCCTTGTACTCCTTCGGCGTCCCCGCGACGAACCAGAGCGCGAGCACGGTCATGATCACCACGGGCAGGCTGAACAGCAGCCGGTGGCGTTGGAACGTCTGGACGTAGCTTTGATTCATGGTGTGCG
>JBIOZO010000283.1:0-2071 GCA_044871215.1 Gaiellaceae bacterium
GCCGAGGCCGCCGCTCCGGGCTTTCGACTCGACCGCGAGAACGCGGAGACGGTCGAGGCGATCTGTTGGCAGCTCGACAATCTCCCGCTGGCGATCGAGCTGGCGGCGCCGCGCGTGCGCACGCTCACCCCGCAGGCCCTGCTCGACCGCCTCGGCCGGCGGCTGCCGCTGCTCACGGGCGGCGCGCTGGACACGGACGAGCGTCAGCGCACGCTCAGGGACACGATCGCGTGGAGCTACGACCTTCTCGAGGAGCGCGAGCAGGAGCTCTTCCGGTACCTCGCCGTGTTCGTCGGGGGCTTCCGTCTCGAGGCGGCGACGGCCATCGCCGAGGGCGACGTGCTCGAGCGCCTCGACTCACTGGTCGAGAACAGCCTGTTGCTGCGGCTGCGCGAGGATTCCGACGGCGCGCCGCGCTTCTGGATGCTCGAGACGATCCGCGAGTACGCGCTCGAGGAACTCGGCGCCAACGGCGAGCTCGACCGCGCCATGCAGCGGCACGGCGCGTGGTTCGCCGAGCTGGCGGAGTGCCTCGACGCCGAGTCGGGGATGGGCGACCAGGCGGCGTCGGTCGCGCGGCTGACCGACGACTACCCGAACCTGCGCGCGGCGATCGAGCGAGCGCGCGAACGCGGCGACGGCGAGCTGTTGCTTCGCCTTGCGACCTCGCTCTGGACCTACTGGTCGACCTGCGGCTACGTGGCCGAGGGACGCAGCGCGCTCGAGGACGCCATCGAGCTCGGCGGCAGTCGCCCGGCCCGCGCCCTCGTGGGGCTCAACGCGCTGAAAGTCTTCAGTGGGAGCAGCGACGGCCTGCTCGAGGACGTGCACGAGGCGCTGATCGCAGCCGAGGAGCTCGGCGACCCGCTCACCCTGGCGCAGGGGTGGAACCTGCTCGGCCGCGTCGAGGGCACGCTGATGGGCAGGCTCGCCAACGCCGAGGAGGCCTGGCGGCAAGCGCTCGAGCACGCGGAGCGAGCGGGCCTGCGGGCCGAACGGGCCGAAAGCATCGGCTGGCTGATGATGAGCGCGAACTTCGGCCCACTGCCGGTGGACGACGGCATCGTCCGCTGCCGGGGCTTCCACGACGAGGCGATCGATGACCCGTTCATCCGCGGTAACGCGCTCGTCGAGCTCGGCGCGCTAGAGGCGATGCGCGGCGAGTTCGAGCGCGGCCGGCAGCTGCTCGGCGAGGGACTGGAGACGATCGCCGGCCTCGGCTTCCCGCTCCGTGCCGCGATGAGCGCGCAGGAGGCGTTCTACGTCGAGATGCTGGCGGGCGATGTCGACGGTGCCGAGCGCGTCGCACGAGAGGCGTATGCGACGCTCGCGCGGATGGATGAGCGCGCTTACCTCTCGACGATGGCGGCGCTGCTCGCGCACGCCCTGGCGCTTCGGGGCGAGCTCGACGAAGCCGAGCGCTTCAGCCGCGCCAGCGAGCAGGCGTCCGCCGCGGATGACGCGTTCTCGCAGGTGCTCTGGCGCACGGCGCGGGCGAAGGTTCGCGCCCGCCGTGGGGATCTCGCCGAGGCGGAGGCGCTGGCCCGCGAGGCCGTCGCGGTCGCCGAGCTGACCGACCTGCTGAACACGCGCGGCGACACGCTGGCCGACCTGGGCGAGGTGATCTCCCTCGCCGGCCGGCCGGACGAGGCGGCGGCGACCTTCGCACGCGCAAGCGAGGTGCTCGAGCAGAAAGGCAACCGCGCCTCGCTCGACCGGGTCGCCCGGGCGGTTCAGGATCTGCGGCGATGACGTACGACGTGCTCATCCTCGGCGGCGGAGCGGCCGGGTGCGCGCTCGCGGGCCGGCTTAGCGAAGACGCTGACCGGACGGTCTGCCTGGTCGAGGCCGGCCCCGACTACGGCCCGCTCGTCGAAGGCCGGTGGCCGGCCGACATCCTCGACCCCCGCTGGCTGGCGCTCGAGTCGCACCTCTGGGAGCGCGACGACGCGGACGACCGCTCGCAGGCCAGGGCGCGGATCCTCGGAGGCTGCTCGGCGCACAACGCGTGCGTGCTGCTGGAGGGCGCGCCGTCCGACTACGAGTGGGGCGGCGACTGGTCCTACGACGC
>JBIOZO010000284.1:0-9140 GCA_044871215.1 Gaiellaceae bacterium
AGTCGTCTCCCTCCGTCCGGCCGCGCAGCGCGCGCTGGAACGCGTGCGAGTGGGCGTTGACGAAGCCGGGCAGCGAGAGCGTTTCCGCCACCCCCGTATCCTTCCACCATGGCAGCACGCGCGACCCGTCGTAAACGGTCACGCCGGCACGGCCGGCACGACCTTCCAAACGGCGGCGCAAGCACCGCCTCGGCGCTGGCCAAGCTTCCGAACGCGCTGACGATCGCACGTCTGGCGTTGATCCCGGTCTTCGTCGTACTGCTCCTGAGCGCCGACGGCGGTCACAGCTGGCCCGCGGCGATCGTCTTCGGGGTCGCGGGCATCACTGACCAGATCGACGGCTGGCTCGCCAGGCGCTGGCACGTCGAGTCGGGCTTCGGCAAGATCGCCGACCCGCTGGCCGACCGCCTGATGATCGACGCGGCGGTGATCCTGCTCTGGCACGCCGGCCGCCTGCCCTGGATCGCCCTCGCGATCCCCGCGCGTGACGTGGCGCTCGTCGCTGGGTACAAGCTCGTCGTGGATCGTGGCTACGACTTCTCAGTGAACCTCGCCGGGAAGGCGGCCACCTGGTTGCTCTACGCGTCGCTCGCCTTCGTGATGGTTACACGGGAGGGCACCGACTGGCCGCTCTGGATCTTCTGGGCGGGCGTCGTGCTCGCCGCGATCGCACTCGGCGGCTACCTGCTCAAGGCGAGGCGGGAGGTGGCCGCGTGAAGGCGGTCGTGATGGCCGGCGGTGAGGGCACACGCCTGCGCCCGCTGACCTCGAACCAGCCGAAGCCGATGGTCCCGATCGTCGGCAAGCCGTGCATGGAGCACATCCTCCAGCTGCTACGTACGCACGGCCTCGAGGACGTGATCGTGACCGTCGCCTTCATGCCGCAGGCCATCCGCGGCTACTTCGGCGACGGTGAGAGCCTCGGCCTGAACATCGAGTACTCGGTGGAAGAGTCGCCGCTCGGCACCGCCGGCTCGGTGCGCCTCGCCGGCGACCGGCTCGACGAGACCTTCCTGGTCATCTCGGGCGACGCGCTCTGCGACGTCGACCTGACCGAGCTGATCGACGCTCACAAGCAGAAGGGCGCCGCGGTCACGATCGGTCTCAAGTCGGTCGAGAACCCGCTCGAGTTCGGGATCGTCGTCACCGATGAGGAGGGGCGGATCGAGCGCTTCCTGGAGAAGCCGTCGTGGAGCCAGGTCTTCTCGGACACGATCAACACCGGCATCTACGTAATCGAGCCCGAAGCCCTGAGCCATGTGCCTTCGGACGGGCCGTACGACTTCTCGAAGGAGCTCTTCCCGCTGCTGCTGGAGATGGGCCGGCCGCTCCACGGCCACGTGCTCGACGGCTACTGGCAGGACATCGGCAACCTCGACCAGTTCCGCCAGGCGAACTTCGACGCGCTCGACGAGCGGGTGCAGCTCGACATCGGCGGCATCCGCCTGCGCGGGAACATCTGGCTGGGGGAAGGGGTGGAGGTCGACGACCTGGACGCGATCGAGGGGCCGGCCTACCTCGGCAACTACTGCCGCGTCGCCCCCGACGCCTCCGTCGGCGCGTACTCGGTGCTCGGCTCGAGCGTGACGCTGCTCGAGCGCGCCCGCACCGAGCGCGCGGTGATCGACGCGGCCACGCACATCGGCCGCAGCGCGCGTGTCCAGGGCGCCGTGGTCGGTCGTGCCTGCGACATCCGCGCGCACGCCCACGTGCACGAGGGCGCCGCGATCGGCGACGAGGTTACGCTCGGCGCGCAGAGCGCGGTGCTACCGCAGGTGCGGATCTATCCGTACAAGGAGGTCGAGACCGGCGCGCAGATCCACGAGAGCCTGATCTGGGAGTCGCGGGCCTCGACGAACCTGTTCGGCAAGGACGGCGTGTCCGGGCTCGTGAACGTCGACCTGACGCCGGAAACGGCCGTGCGACTGGCCGCTGCGCTCGGGACCGCGCTCAAGCGGGGCGCCCGGGTGGTCGCGAGCCGCGAGTCGCCGGCGGCCTGCCGGATGATCAAGCGGGCGATGATCTCCGGGCTCAACTCGACCGGCGTGAACGTCGCGGACCTGCGCGTGATCCCGGCCTCCGTGAGCCGTCACCTGCTGAAGAGCGAGGGGTTCGACGCCGGCTTCCACGTCGGCGTCAGTGTCAGCGATCCGGAGGTGCTCGAGATCCGCTTCTACGAGCAGCCCGGGATCCAGCTGACGGCGGGACTGCAGAAGGAGATCGAAAAGCACTACACGCGCCACGAGCTGCGCCGTGCCGCCTTCAACGCGGTCGGCTCGGTCACCTACCCGGCGCGCGTGCGCGAGAGCTACGCCCACGACCTGCTCGCCGGACTCGACCGTGCGGCGATCCACGGGCGCGGCTACCGCATCGTCGTCGACTACGGCTACTCGGCCACGTCCTACGTCCTGCCGCTGCTGCTCGGCCCGCTCGGGGTCGAGGCCGTCAGCGCGCACGGCTTTGCCGCGGACAGCGGCGAGCCGCCCACGGGCCTGCGCGAAGCGGTCGGTCAGGCGAAGCGGCTCGTCTCGGCGATCGGAGCCGATCTCGGCGTGGTCTTCGACCGGGCGGGGGAGCGGCTCTTCCTGATCGACGAGCAGGCGCGCGAGATCCCGGTCGAGCAGGCGCTGCTCCTGTTCCTCCGCTTGATGAGCTCCGACGGGCGGCAGGGCAAGCTGGCCTTTCCGATCACCGTCACGAGCCATGTCGACGAGCTGGTCGAGGGCAGCGGACTCGAGGTGATCCGCACGCCGGCCTCGCTGGCGGAGCTGACGAAGGCCGCGGCGGGCGACGACGTGATCTTCGCGGGCGCGGTCGGTGGGGGGTACGTGTTCCCGGAGTTCCTACCCGCCTACGACGCGGTCGCCAGCCTCTGCAAGCTCCTCGAGCTGCTGGCTCCGGTCGAGCGTCCGCTCTCCGAGCTCGTCGCCGAGCTGCCGGCGAGCACGCTCGTCCACCGCCAGGTGCCGTGCCCCTGGGCGCTGAAGGGCACCGTGATGCGGCTGATGACCGAGCGCCTCCGGGATCGCAACGTCGACCTGCTCGACGGGATCAAGGTCTTCGACGAGCGCGGCTGGGCCCAGCTGCTTCCGGATCCGGACGAGCCGCTCGTACACGTCTATGCCGAGGGCGCGACCGCCGAGGCCTCTGCCGAGCTGGAGGCGGAGCTGCGCGGGATGGTCGAGGAGATCATGGAGTCGGAGGGAGCCGCGTTCCCCGCCGGAGCCTCAAGCTAAGGTTGACCCTTCGGGCACCGTCTGCTTGACTAGAAGCGCTCCCGCCAGCAGACGAAAGGCTCACGTGGAACCGTTTCCCGATCTCCGCTCGCTCACCGACGACGACCTGAAGCAGCTGATCGAACAGCTGACGAAGGAAGAGCTGGAAGTCTCGTACCGACGGCGGATCCTGCACGGGAGGATCGACCTGCTTCGCGCCGAGCTGCAGGCGCGGCTGCAGAAGACCGGGGGGAAGAGCGTGCTCGACACGGTCGACGTCGACCGCCTCGCAGCCATCCTCGCCGGCAAGGCAGCCCCGCCGGACGAGGGGTAGATGAGTCGCGCTACGCGTTCAGTTTGGGCGCAGCCACGCCTGCGCTGGGCCGATCGCACTCCCGCTCGCGAAAGGGATGCGACCGAATGAGCCATGTCTACTGTCCCGAGTGCGGGTTCCAGAACCCGGAGGCCGCCAACTTCTGCGCCCGCTGTGGCGCCGCGCTGGTCAAGGACGAGCCAGGGTCGGAGACGACCATGAGCTACACGCCGGAGGAAGCGGAAGAGGCGGGCACGCTGACGCTCGAGGAGCTGGGAGCCGACGGGCCCGCCCTCGTCGTCCGCTCCGGGGGCGGGCGCTCGGGCGAGCACTTCGTGCCGCAGGGCGAGCGCACCACGATCGGCCGCTCGCCGGATTGCGACGTCTTCCTGGACGACGTGACGGTCTCGCGCAAGCACGCGGTGCTCGTGCGCAAGGACGACGGGTTCTTCATCGAGGACCAGGGGAGCCTGAACGGCACGTTCCTCAACCGCCGGCGTATCGAGTCCGGAAAGCTCGAGAACGGCGACGAGCTCCAGATCGGCAAGTACAAGCTGAGCTTCGTGGAGAAATGAGCACCGCCGAGGCCATCAGCTCGCGTCTGCTCACGATCGGCACCGTCTGCCGGCGACTGCAGGCGGAGTTCCCGGACGTCTCGATCTCGAAGATCCGCTACCTCGAGGATCAGGGCCTGCTCGCGCCCAGACGGACGCAGAGCGGGTACCGGCTCTTCAGCGAAGACGACGTCGAGCGCCTCGAGACGATCCTGCGCCTGCAACGCGACGAGTTCCTGCCCCTGCGGGTGATCCGCCAGGAGCTCGCCTCGCCGTCCGGGCCCGGCAAAGAGCGCCGCAGGCGGCGCGCCGTCGGCCTGGCCGAACCGGACGTCGAGCTCGACCTCGGGGAGCTCTGCGACCGAGCCGCGATCACGCCCGAGCTCGCCCGCGAGCTCGAGGAGTACGGGCTGCTGCAGCCGCGCCGCGAAGGGGGCGAGAAGCTCTATCCCGCGGGCGACGTCGAGATCGCGGTCGCGTGCTCGAAGCTGGCGCGTTTCGGCATCTCGGCGCGGCATCTGCGCACGTTCCGGACCGCAGCCGACCGAGAGGCGGGGCTGCTCGAGCAGCTTGTCGCGCCGTCCCTGCGGTCTCGCAACTCGGAGCGCCGGGAGGCCGCAGTGCAGCAGCTGCAGACGCTGGCCGAGGTGGCCCAGGAGCTCTCGACGCTGCTCTTCTGGCGCGACCTGCGCGAGGTCGCCACCCACTGATGGGCATCGACGGTCTGAAGGCCAAGATCCGCGACGTTCCGGACTTCCCGGAGCCCGGGATCGTCTTCAAGGACATCATGCCGCTGCTCGCCGACCCCGACTCCTTGCAGGAAACGCTCGATCTGCTGGTGGAGTGGGTCGAGCCGCGCAAGCCGGACGTGATCCTCGGCGCCGAGGCGCGGGGATTCATCCTCGGCGCTGCGCTCGCGTGCAGGCTCGGCTGCGGCTTCGTGGCGGCCCGCAGGCCGGGGAAGCTGCCCTGGAAGACCGTCAGCGCCACCTACGCGCTCGAGTACGGCGAGAACTCGCTGGAGCTCCACGCCGACGCGATCACGGACGGCCAGCGCGTGCTCGTGCATGACGACGTGCTCGCGACGGGTGGCACGGCAAAGGCGATCTGCGACCTCGCGGCCCAGCTCGGCGGCGAGATCGTCGGAGTCGCGTTCGTGATCGAGCTCGACTTCCTCGACGGCCGCAAGCACCTCGACGGCTACGACGTCGAGTCGCTGATCCACTACTAGGGTTCGTTTCGCCGTCCGAGATGCCGATTAGAACGGTGTCATGTACGACGCGCTCACGACCCGGTACACGTTCCCGTGCCCTGAGCGGGGGGAAGCTCGCGTCGCGCTCTCGTCGTTCCGGCGACTGAACCAGCTGCCCGGGCCTGCGCAACCGGCGGTGTTCGAAGTCGACTTCGGCTGCACCTGCGGCGAGGAGCATCCCGGCCTCGTGCCGCACGACGAGCTCGACTGGGCACCGCTGGGACTGAGCGGCAACGCGAGCTTCGTGAACCTGATGACCGACACGGTCGACCCTCTGGGCGCGGAGCTGGCCGATCTCGCGGCGCGCCGCATCCAGGCCGGCGAGTGGCCCTGGAGCTTCTACTGCTACGCCGAGGAGCGGTCTCGGCCCGTGTTTCCGTCGGCGTTTCTCGTGCTGGCGCCGGCGACGGGCGGAGATGCGGTCGGGCTGGCGATTCGCTGCCCGGTGTGCGGGAGCGTCTCGATCAACCTGGTCAGCGAGCCGCACCTCGACGTGCCGTTCCACAACGACCGCGAAATCGGCGTCGTCGCACACGTCTTCGCCACGGACGCCGAGCGGGTGGTGGAGGAGTTCGTCGAGGAGCTGTACTCCGCGAGCTTCGACAGTCGCCGCATCGACCTCCACTAACCGCGATTCACATCCGGCGGCCCGGGTAGAAGCGCCCCGGAGGTGGTGCCATGTACGGCTTGACACGAGGAACGATCACGCTGCTCGGCGCGGCCGTCGCGGGTCTGCTCATCTGGTTGGCGACTCAGGTCGACGACGGCAGCAACGGCGGCTACTGGGCTGTCTACGGGTTGATCGCGGCCGCGGGGCTCGTGATGGCGTTCTCCCAGATCCTCGGCGGCTGGACGAAGTGGGGCTGGCCGAGGCTGTCGCTGAACGTGCTCCTGATCGGCTTCATTCCGGTGCTCGTCGCAGCGGGGTGGGTCGTGATCGCGCATCAGCCGGACGGGAACTGGTTCCGCGCCCACGTGCTGAACTGGTCGGACGACGTCGGCATTCTCGGTCTCGTACGGGATCTGACCGAGTACGTCGCCGTCCTCGCCTTCGGCGTGGGGCTCGTCTTCGGCTTCACGTTCGACACGTCCGGGCCAGCCGCCTATGGCCCATTCGGACGGCGCAGGCGTGCGACCACGGTTCCGGCCGGCGGCGCGGCTCCTCCGATCGAGGACCGTCCCACGGCGCGCGAGGAGCGCGAGGCCGAGTACGAGGACGAGGCCGCTCGCGACCGCGATCCCGAACCCATCCGCATCGAATAGCAAGCGTGTCCCGCTTCGTTCCCTCCCTCCGGGGAGGGATGAAGCGGGCTGGACCGGGGCCGATACGACGGGAGATGAGCGCCGCACTCGACCGCAGCGACCCGAAGCGCGTCGACCTGCTCCTCGCGCATTGCGCCCAGGCCGGGCCGGCGCGAAAGCCCGTCTTCGAGCGGCTCCGTGAGAAGGTGGGCGGGGAGCTCGCCCGTGTGCTGGTGTTCGCGCTCTCCGGGTCTCAGCGCCGGTCGGCGCGACGCGGCTGAGCTGCCGGCGCACCTGCGCCGTAGGCCATCACGAGCAGGAACACCAGAAAACCGATCAGCGCGCCGAAGATGAACGCAGTGCCGCCCGCAACGCCCACCGCCAGGCCGCCGAGCCAGATGTAGAGGCCGAAGACGAGCGCCCAGACGAAGGCGCCGACGCCGCGGGAAAAGGACGGTTGGCGAAGGTGCGGCACGGGCGAACTCTACCGCGCACGACTCGAACCGCGTTTTCCACAAGCTGCACGCCCTGCTGTGGAAATGTGGATAATTGAATTTCCGCAAATTGCGGCTTCGGCGCGTTTTCGACCCCTTGAATCGACCTCCCGGGGGCCATAGGTTTCCTCTTGCGCCGAGCACGGGACCGGAGTAGGTCGAAGCCGAGTTCGAAGGCACTACCCGCAAGGGGAAGGTCAGCGAAAACGGTGGACGAAACGGAAACCGGCTCGGCGAATTTTTTTGGTCCGGCGCAGCGGCCCGGGGTGGGAGTGGCCGCACCAGAGGTTCTATGGTCGAACTTGACATAACGCCCGTTATCGTGCATTCGCAAGCCGCTGTGGGTTTGAGCGCGCGCGGTTTGTGGCAGGAAGCCAGGTAGGTTGCAGGGATGACCGCGGTCGAGATCGAGAACGTGCTGGCGACTCCCGAGCTGCACGACCTGTTCGAACAGGCGGAGCAGCATGGGTCGCTCCGCTATGCGGAGCTGATCGAGGTCCTCGAGCCACTCCATCTCGACCCGCTCGAGACCGACGCGGTCTTCCGTGAGCTCGAGCAGCGCGGAATCGAGGTTTCGGAGCCCGAGACCGAGCAGAAGGAGGCACCGCCGCCTCCCCCGCCGCCACAGCCGGTTGCTCAGGAGACGACGACCGACGCCCTGCAGCTGTTCCTGCGCGACGCCGGCCGCCACCCGCTTCTCACCGCTGCGCAGGAGGTCGAGCTCGCCAAGCGCATCGAGCGCGGCGACATGGAGGCCAAGACGCGGATGATCCAGTCGAACCTGCGCCTCGTCGTCTCGATCGCCAAGAACTACCGCAACCAGGGCCTCCCCTTCCTCGACCTGATCCAGGAGGGCACCCTCGGCCTGATCCGCGCCGTCGAGAAGTTCGACTGGCGCCGCGGCTACAAGTTCTCGACCTACGCCACCTGGTGGATCCGCCAGGCGGTCGCGCGCGCGCTGGCCGACAAGGCGCGCACGATCCGCATGCCCGTGCACATCGTCGAGCGGATGCAGAAGCTCAACCGCGCCGAGCGCACGCTCTGGACGCAGCTGGGTCGCGAGCCCACGCTCGAGGAGGTTGCCGAGGAGGCAAACCTGCCGATCGCCCAGGCCCACGAGGTCAAGGCCGCCGCGAGGGCATCGACGAGCCTCGACCAGCCCGTCGGGGAGACCGAGGACGCCGTCTTCGGCGATTTCGTCGCCGGCGAGGGGCCCCTGCCCGACGAGCAAGTGGAGGTTTCGCTCCGCTGCCAGGCGCTCGCGGAGGCCCTCAACGCCCTGGCCGAGCGAGAGCGCTCGGTGCTCGTCCTCCGCTACGGCCTCGACGACGCCGAGCCGAAGACGCTCGAGGAGATCGGCCGACGGCTCGGGCTGACGCGGGAACGCGTGCGGCAGATCGAGACGGAGGCGTTGAAGCGTCTGGGCCGGCTCCGCGAGATGGAGTCGGTCGCCCGCAGCTGAGCGGGGCTACTCGGCCCGCAGGTACAGCTGAAGCGCCGGTGCGACCAGTCGCAGCTCGCGCAGCGCGCGCGACTCGAGTTGGCGAACGCGCTCCCGCGTGATGCCGAGGTCGGCGCCGACCTCTTCCAGCGTCTGCGGGGCCTCGCCGTCGAGCCCGAAACGCCGTGAGACGACGTGGCGCATGCGCGGGCTGAGCCGAAGGAGTGCCTGGGCCAGTTCGGCGGAGCGCAGGTGCTCGGCCGTCACGGTGTCCGGGCGATCGGTCTTCGTGTCCTCGATCAGGTCGCCGTACAGGCTCTCGCCGTCTCCGACGGGTGTCTCGAGGCTGACCGGGTCTTCGATGAGCTCGAGCAGTGTCTTCACGCGCTCGAGCGGGAAGCCGCTCTCCTTCGCGATCTCCGGCAGCAGCGGTTCGCGATTCAGCTTCTGCGCCAGGATCCGGCGGGCGCGCATCACGCGGCGCACCTGCTCGGCGACGTGCACGGGCAGGCGGATCGTGCGGCCCTGGTCGGCAAGCGCGCGGGTGATCGCCTGTCGGATCCACCAGGTCGCGTAGGTCGAAAGCTTGTAGCCGAGCGTGTAGTCGAACTTCTCGACCGCGCGGATCA
>JBIOZO010000285.1:0-4067 GCA_044871215.1 Gaiellaceae bacterium
CGACCGTGCGCTACTTCGAGGCGAGACAGGGCATCGGCCGCGAGCGGATGGCCGCTCTGGCCGACCCGCCGATGGTCGCGGCGCTAATCGAGAGCATGCCGTCTGTGGCGCTCTCGTGCGCGGTCACGGCGCTCATGTACGCGGAGGCCGACCCGGAGCTCGATCGCTTCTTCGAGGCGGTCATGGCGGCGGCCCGCAAGCGCGGCGAGCTGGTGACGCTGTCGAACATGCTCTGCTTCCGCGGGCTCGTGCTGGCCCAGCGCGGCGACCTCGAGGGCGCGACGCAGGACCTGCGCGAGTCCGACGAGCTCGTCGATTACCTGCCGAGCCAGCAGGGAGCGATCTACTACCACTCGTACCTCGCCGACGTGCTCACGAACCGCGGCGAGCTCGAGGAGGCCGAGGCGTCGCTCGCCGGCCTGGGGCTCGAGGAGCAGGTTGCCGAGAGCGGCCACGTGATCTTCTTCCTCGGCGCGCGCGGCTGGGTGCGCTACGCCAGGCGCGACTACCAGGGCGCGGCGTCGGACTTCCGGCAGCTCGGAAGGTGCATGGAGGCCTTCGAGATCCGGAACCCGGCGGTCGTCGCGTGGCGCTCGCACCTGGCGCTGGCGCTGCTCGGGTGCGGCAAGCGGGACGAGGCGCTCGAGCTCGCGCGGGAGGAGGTCGAGCTCGCCCGCTCCTGGGGCGCGTCGCGGCCGATCGGCATCGCCCTCCGTGCTCAGGGCCTCGCCGAGGGTGGCGAGGAGGGGCTCGAGACGCTGCGCGAGTCCGTGGCGGTGCTGGAGGGCTCGTCCGCCCGGCTCGAGCATGCGCGCTCGCTGGTCGAGCTCGGCGCAGCTCTGGGGCGGGCCAACCAGCGCTCCGAGGCGCGCGATCTGTTGCGTCAGGGCCTCGACCTCGCCGTGCGCTCGGGAGCCAAACCACTCGTCGAGCGAGCCGAGCAGGAGCTCGCCGCCACGGGCGCGCGCCCGCGCCGGCTGCTGCTCTCGGGCATCGAGTCGCTGACCGCGAGCGAGCGGCGCGTCGCCGGCTTCGCCGCGGAGGGGCTCTCCAACAAGGACATCGCGCAGGCGCTCTTCGTGACGACCAAGACGGTCGAGGTCCACCTCAGCAACGTCTACCGCAAGCTCGGGATCGGTTCGCGCAACGAGCTGCCGCAGGCGCTCGGGAGCAAGTTCTGATGCGGCTCCGGCGCAAGGGAGGCGACGACGGCGTCCGGCTCGTGCTCGTGGCGACCGACCGGTCGGAGACCGCCGAGCGCGCGGTCGGTTTCGCCGCCGAGATGGCCGAGCGCTACGAGGCCGAGTTGCTCGTGCTGCGCGTGCTGATCGGCACGGAGGTCGCGCGGGTAGACGCCCAGGCCGACCTCGACGAGTACGTCGAGACGCTGCCGGGCGAACGGAAGCGCTCGTCGGTCGTCTCCGGCGACGACCCGTCCGACGCCATCGTCGAGGCGGCGCGGCGCGAGAAGGCAGACGTGCTCGTCGTCGGCAGCGTCGGCATGAGCGGCCGCCGCGAGTTCCTGCTGCGCAACGTCCCGAACCGCGTCTCACACAACGCGCCGTGCACGGTCGTGATCGTCCAGACCCATCAGGACGGCTCGTGAGCGCGGCCGCCGACCAGCGCCTGCTCGGCCGCGCCGCTCGCATCGCGACCGTCCTCGGAAAGTACGGCTTCAACGAGTCGCGCCGAGACGACGACCCGCCGGAGCTACGGGCGCGGCGGCTACGAGAGGCGCTCGAGGAGCTCGGCCCGACGTTCGCCAAGCTGGGCCAGATCCTCTCGACGCGGCCCGACCTGATCCCTCCCGAGGCCGTTGCCGAGCTGGCGGCGCTGCAGGATCAGGTCACGCCGCTCGACGAGAACGCGGTCGTGACCGTGATGGAAGAGGAGCTCGGCGTCCCCTGGGAGGACGTCTTCGCGTCGATCGAGCCGGAGCCCCTGGCGGCCGGGACGATCGGCCAGGTGCATCGCGCGGTGCTGGACAACGGCGAGCGCGTGGTCGTGAAGGTGCAGAGGCCGACGGCCGCCGAGGACATCGGGCGCGACCTCAGCCTGCTGGAGCTGTTCGCGCAGAAGACCGCCAACCGCGAGGCGCTGCGCAGGATCGTCGACCTGCCGGCTGCGATCGAGCACCTCTCCGAGTCGCTGCGCCGCGAGCTCGACTTCCGGCTCGAGGGCCAGAACGTCGAGCGCCTGCGTTCCGCGCTGACCGCGTTCCCGCGTCTCAACGCCCCACGCGTCTACCAGGAGCTCTCGACCAGCCGCCTGCTCGTGCTCGAGGAGATCCCCGGCGTGCCGGTGCGCCAGATACCGGAGGGACCGGCCCGCGGCGAGGCGGCTCGCCAGCTGCTCGAGTGCTACTACCGCCAGATCCTCGTCGAGGGCTTCTTCCACGCCGACCCGCATCCCGGGAACATGCTCTGGGCCGACGGGCAGATCTTCTTCCTCGACTTCGGCATGGTCGGAGAGCTCTCGCCGGAGATGCGGGGCCAACTGCTCCTGCTGCTGCTCGCGTTCTGGCAGGAGGACGTGCCGTTCCTGACCGAGGTCGTGCTGATCATGGCCGGCCCGGAGGCCGAGGACGCGGACGCAGCCGGGCTCGAGGCCGACCTCACGCAGCTGCTCGCGAGCTACCGGCACTCCTCGCTGGGCGAGATCTCGCTCGGCCCGCTGATGCAGGAGATCGCGCACACCTCGACCCAGCACGGCGTCCGGCTGCCTGCCCCTCTGGTGCTGACCGGCAAGGCGCTCGCGCAGATGCAGCTCGCCGCGGTCGAGCTCGACCCGGAGCTCGATCCGTTCTCCGTCGTCGGCCGCTTCCTGATGAAGAACCTGCTCACGCGCGCCCAGGCGAGCGCCGACCCGAAGCGGCTGTTCTACGACGTCCAGAAGCTGAAGGTGCGCGGCGAGCGGCTGATCGAGTCGTTCGAGCGCATCAGCGGCGCGCGGCCCGGCCAGCGGCTACAGGTCGACATCCGCGGGATCAAGCCGCTCGAGTCGACGATCCGCATCGTCGCGCGCCAGCTCTCACTGGCGGTCATCGCGGGCTCGGCCCTGGTCGCCTGCGGGGCAACCGCCGCCGCGCAGCACGTCGCCCGCTGGGTGCCGATCACGCTGGGTGCGGTCGGCGCCGGTCTCGCCTTGATCCTGCTCGGCGACCTCTGGCGCCGCCGAAACGAGTAAGACCCCGAGGGCGCGTTCAACTGTACGCGGTCACCGCTTAGTCCACCACACGGGTTACACACCGGCGGAGGCGGGCTTTGCCCGCGGGCCTCACTTCGCGGGACTCGCGTGATCCTGACGAGGGGGCTCACGGGGGAAACCGGGTTTCCCCCGTGCCACTACCAGTCGGGCTGGTCGTTCGAGGTCAGCTTGCCGTGGTGCGTGACCTGCGTGCGGCCGCTCCCGTCGGGGCGGATCTTGAACAGATCGCCGTTCGCCACATAGACCAGCCACTGGCCGTCAGGTGACCAGCGCGCGTGCGCGCCGTACTGCGGCAGGACGTGGCGATGGCTGCCGTCGGCGTTCATCACCGCCACCTTGCCGCCGAGCGTGAACGCAATCCGGCGGCTGTCTGGCGACCACGACGGCCACTGCGCGGCCGGCGTGCCTGAGGTCAGGCGCACCAGTTTCCTCGTGGCCACCGTCATCCGCCAGATGCGGTCCGACTGGAGCCGGCCTTCCGAGCCGAACGCGATCCACCGGCCGTTCGGCGACCACGAGGGCGCGCCCTCGCCGAGCGCCGTGTTCGTCAGCTTCGACGTCGAGCCGTTCCGGGCGTTGACGAGCCAGAGCTCGGTCGGGCCGCCGACGCTCGAGGCAAACGCTTTGATCACGATCGAGAGCCCGTCCGGCGCCCAGTCGAGGTCGCCGTAGAACTGCACCTTCTTCAGGTGCGTCAGCTGCCGCTGGCCGGTCCCGTTCGCGTTCATCAGCCAGACCTGGCCCGACGAGCCGCGGCGCGCCGGGCGGAAGTAGGCGATCTGTACGCCGTTCGGCGACCAGGCGGGCGTGGCCTCGCTGACGGTGTTTCGCGTCAGGACGGCTGCGCCGGAGCCGTCGGC
>JBIOZO010000286.1:0-12772 GCA_044871215.1 Gaiellaceae bacterium
GGCGGCGGAACGAAGCTGAAGTAGTCGACGAGCTGGCCGAACGCCCGTGCGGCGTCGGAACGCTCTTGTGCGAGCACGATCGGGGTGCCCTCGTTGACGGCGCGCGCGATCTCGCGATCGCTCGGAATCATCACGTCCGGTGCGCGGCCGATCACCGCAGTGACGTCCTCGCGTTCGATCCCGACCCGGCTGTCGGCCCGGTTGAGCACGACGCAGATCTGCTCGCGGTTGTACCCCATCAGGTCGAGCGTCTCGAGCCCGAGCTTCGTGTTCTTGAGCGAGAGCGAGTCGAGCATCCCGACCAGGCAGAGGTGCGACGAACTGTCGATCGAAGCGATCACCTCGGGCGTAAAGCCAGGAGGCGTGTCGACCACGACATAGTCGAACGACCGTCGCAGCGACGCGTAGACATCCCGGAGGAAGTCCACCCCGACCACCGTCGCGTGGTCGGGTCGCGTCGGCGCGAGTAGCACCTTCGCGCCCGACTCGTGCGATGCGAGGTACGCATCGACCTTCTCCGCGTCGACCGATCCGCCTGACTTCGCCAGGTCGTAGATCGTCCGGTCCGGGGCGATCCCCAGCGCGAGGCCCGCGTCGCCGAACTGAAGATCGAGGTCGATCAGCACCGACGAGTACCCCTTCTGCGCAAGCCCAACGGTGAGGTTGGTCGCCGTCACCGTCTTGCCGCTCCCGCCCTTCGGGCCGAGGATGCAGATCATCGGTCCCAGGGCCACGCCCGTCGCGACGGCCGTGCCGAGCTTCCTCGCGATGGCCTTCTGCAGAGTGAAGCGGACCCGGTCAGGCGACTCGGGCAGCAGGACGATGTCGTCCGCCCCCGCCTCGAACAGCCGCCGGACGAATCCGTTCTGCGCGCCGTCGCTCAGCACGACGACGGGCCGCTCCGGCCGCTGCTTCGAAGCTGCGTCGATCAGGAACAGCGCGCGGTCGGAGTAGCCGCTGCAGCTGACGACGAGCAGGTCGGTAGTCGTCTCCTGCAGGATCCGCCACGTCTCGTCGAGGCCCTGGACGAGCCCGACGATCTGGATGCCCGCGCCGCTCTCGGGGAGCGCCGCGCGGATCGCCTCGGAGTCGACGCCCTCGTCGAGGGCGACGAGCGTCTTGATTGTGTCAGCAGTCATTAGTCGCCCTCCGGAACACGGCTGCCCGAGAGCACCTTCTGGAGCGACGTCGAGCCGGCCCCGATCTTTCCGCCGTTCGTCGGCGGGCGCAGGATCACCCAGAGATCGCCGTTGTCAGAGGCGAACGCGAGACGCGAGGCGCCGGACGGCGAAGTCCGCAGCGTGAGTGCGTTCGAGCCGCCGCTGCCCGAGTTCAGGCCACTGGCCGCCCCGCCGTTGCTGACAGCAAGCACGTAGACGTTCTGCAGGATCGGCTTCTCGACGCCGCTCAGGTTCGCGATCACGTCGACGCGATCCCCGACGACGACGCTGCCCAGCATTCCGTGAGTAGCGTCGATCGGCACGGTGATCGCTCGCTGCTTACCTCGCAGGCGCGAGCCGAGCGGGGCGACAGCTGTCGGCGAGAAGTCCGCGAGCGTCAGCTGCTGGCCCGGGTAGATGTCCGAGACGGCCACCTTGCCCTTGAGGAGCGCGGGGTCCGTGATCGCACTCTCCTTGACCACGTCCTTGGAGACCTCGGTCGCCTCGAACCCCCCGCCGGTGCCGAGCACGTCACCCGACGTACCGGCCGGGATCAGATGCTTCGCGACCAGTACCGGCACCGGGGCGCCCGAGTTCTTGATGCTGTCCCGGTAGTGGCTCAGGTACAGCAGGAGGATGAGCAGCGCCAAGAGCGCCGCGAAGACCCCTACTGCGATCGTTCCGCCACGCGTCGACAAAAGCCGGCTTGACGAAATTCGTTCTGCCCATTCAGACACTTTCGTTTCCTCCTTACTTCGTGAGCACCACGACACAGCTGCCGAACGACGAGAAGTCGCACGGGTCGCCGGTGCCGCCGCCGCCGATGTTGTCGACGTACTTGATGAAGTGACCGACGATCCAGCCGCCGGTCTTGGTTGGAACAGGGTCGGGATCGGGCAAGCCCGGCTGGCCCGAGCAGGGATCGCCCTGCCCGCCGCCGTTCCGGCTCCACCCCGTGACGTAGAAGGTTCCGAAATTCGTGATCGGGATGACCTGCGTGCCGTTGCCGCTGAAGGCTCCGAAAGAGGTCACGAACACCGACATCAGCCGAGGGTCGCCCGGCGCGATGTCCTCCGGCACCGTGATCTTTCCGTCCCCGTTCGAGTCCTTCCAGTGGATCGGACTCGTGCATTGGCGCGGGCTGAAGCACTTGCCCTGCGTGCGGCAGAGCATCCCGTCGTCGACCTGCCCGACCGAGCCGCCGGTCTGCGTGACCGTGCAGTCCCAGGGGGCGGCCTGCGGGAAGTTGTAGAAGCTCGCCGCTTGGCAGGCCGTGCCCTTGTTGATCGTGTACTGCGGCGTGCAGCCGGTCGCGAGCTCGTCGCGGAGGTTGGGCTTGGTCGGATCGCAGTCGATCGCCTGCCCGTTGCTGCCTTTGCTGGTCACCTTGAGCGCGACGGCCGGAGCTGTCGGGCTGCTTTCGTTCGCCTGCAGGCTCGGAATGACGCCGATCGTCGTGTTGAAGGTATGTACGCCGTAGCCGACTGAGTTGCCGAAGTTCCCGCTCTCGTTGTCGACGCGAACGAACTGCACCGGGCCCGACGTGTCGGCGTCGGCCGAGAACGACCGCTGGGTCGAGGTGAAGGTGCCACTCTGCGAGCTGCTGCCCGTGCCGGTGCCCCAGTTGAGATCGATCGCGTGCGCCTGGCCGTCAGCAGGCATCGTCGGGTAGTTGGGGCCGTTCGTGGTGAAGTACCCCGCATTCGCCCCGGTCGTGTTGTATGTCATGACGCAGCCCTTGGGGTTCGCACCGCTGTTCGGGCAGCCCCAGCCGCCGACCTTCAGCTGGGCGAGGGTCGGCGAGACGGTCGGATTGGCGGCCCCCGTGCCGAAGTCCACCTTCGCGCGCACGCCTACGGTGCAGCCGGCGTTCAGCAGGAAGTACGGGCCCGAGCCGTTGGTGCAGCCCTGGTTGAACAGCGTCACATCGCGAATCTGGGGTGCGGCGGCGGTGCCCGCCGGCGTCGCCGGATAGCCGTGGACGAAGTCGAGCCCGCTCGCGGCCGTGACTGTGCCACTCGCGTCCTGCGTGACCGAGTAGCACTCGACGAGCACGTGGTTGCAGATCGCCGTTAGGTTCGCGCCCGGGAACGTGTAGGCGGCGTCCCCCGCGAGTGCGATCACGACCCCGGTGTTCGGGCTCGCGATGTTCAGGCTCAGCGCCGTTCCGCTGGTCCACTGGTAAAGGCTCTGGCCGTTCAGCGTCACGGGTGTCGCCGGGCTCTTCGTCAGCTGCTGCTTGCCGAGCACCGTGTTGGCGTTGCTCTCGTCGATGTAGATCGCCGCAGCCGCCAGCGGGTTGTTGTCAGGCACGCCGACGGGCAGCGAGTCGGCGGCGGAGCCCTTCTGCTGAAGGGAGGCGCGGGCCCGCGCATTGATGGCATTGACGACCCTGCCTCCGAAGAACCACGGTAGACCCGCCTCCGTGATCTTGATGTCGACCATCTTCGCGCTGCAGGCAGGCGACTCGACGGTGTCGTCCGCCGGCGGCCCGCCGACCTGGTAGGTCTTGTGATTGAACCGCACGGTGATCGTGCCCTTGTTGGCGCCGCCGACCTGGAGGTTGTACGGCTGGGTCGCCCCGGGGTCGCCGGCGTACTTCCGCGCCAGCGCTTCGATTGCGTTGCTCGCCCCGGTCGTGTCTCCGAAGCAGCCGTTGAAGAGGCCCGCGCCGGCGAGCGCGCCGGCGTCCGCCTGAAGCTGCAGGTGGCGCTTGTGCACGAACCAGTTCCCGGCGTCGGCGACGAAGCTCATCGCGAGAACGACGAGCGGCAGCCATAGCGCCACGAGTACGAGCACGCCGCCGCGCTCGTCGCTCAGCCGGGCTGAAGTCACGACGTACACCCCGCCATCCCCGACGGCGGAACCGCCTCGAGTCGCATCGTCGACTCGCCGGTGATGGTCACGGAGGGAGCTTCGAGCCGGTTGCTGATCAGCGGCAGCCACGAGTACACGGCCCTCACGGTCACGCGCACCGGATCACCGACGAGTGGGCTGCTGTGGCCAGTGACGGGCGGGAAGCTGATGCAGACCCTCGCAGGGTTGGGCATGGAGCTCGAGCCGCCGCTGCGCAATTCACGCGTGTCCGCCTGACACTGGATGTATCCGCGCAGAGTCGTCGCCGTGGTGCCGTCCGGACACCGGCCGGGCGCTGTATTCACAGCTGCCCAGCGCGCGCCGGCGCTTGCCAGCTGCGTCTCGTCGATCCAGTAGTTGAAGGCCTTGCCGAAGTCGAGCACGGCCAGCAGGATCACGAGCAGGATCGGTGCGACGAGCGCGAACTCGACGAGCGCGACCCCCTGTTCTTCGCCCGCACCGCATGCCCGATTCGGACGCATTTCCTCCCCTCCCTAGATGGAGGGCCTAGTCCCGGCAGGGCGCCAGGACTAGGCCTCCGGTGCTTCCTCTCTCGCCCCGCTAGTGCACCGGGTTGAGATGGTTTGAGACGGTCTGCAGGACGTTCGTGACGCCGCCGCCGATCGCGGCCAGAGCCCCGATCGCCACGATCGAGACGAGGACCAGAATGAGCGCGTACTCGACGAGCCCCTGACCCTCCTCTTGCCGCGAGAGCGCCTTGACCGCTTGGCTGAGACGTTTCATCCGACGTCCTTCCTTCGCCAGGGCCTAGCCCAGCGCGTTGTTGAGCGTGTCGGCGATCGACTGCAGCACGCTGGTGACGCTCGTGCCGATGGCCGCCAGAGCGCCGATCGCCACGATCGAGACGAGAACCAGGATCAGCGCGTACTCGACGAGACCCTGACCCTCCTCGCGATTCCAGAACGTCTTGAGCTTGAGAAGCAGCTCGGCCATTGTGTAGCTCTCCCTTCCCTCGTCTTGTTCCTCCCGCCGCCTTGCATCCGGCAAGACGTCGGCCGTTCGATTCGTCGCTCTCCCCGCAGAGGGTCATGCCTCCGCTCAGCGGGCGTGCCCGATCACCCCCTCGCGAGGGTCGTCCGCGCAGGCCGCGGGGCGACCTCTTTGCGCAGCAGCCGGCTCGTGATGTGCCGGGTCGAGTTGAGCAACGCTGACCTCCTCCCCAGGATGGCCGTGAACCTTTTCGAAGGCTCGAGCAGGATTCTGTGTGGGGAGAGACTTAGGAGAACCCGCTAAACGGGTGGTCTTGGCCAGCCTTTCGGCAAGACCTCTCCACGGCGACCCCCCGAGGGACTAGCGGAGCCTGACCTTTCGACCGTTGAGCGTTCGGAGACGAATCCGGTTCCATTCGCGTATGGCCACGCGCGCAGAGCCACTCGAGCCCACGCTCGGGTTCCAGCCCAAGCTGACCGCGGTCCCGTTGCGGTGGGTCGAGCGCGAGACGTTCCCGATCGCCGTGGCGGTCTTGTACGCGCTCGTCCTGCTGATCGCGATTCCCGGCGAGCTCGTGCAGGACAGTTGGGCAACGCTCGTCGCCGGCCGCGAGATCGCGAATCACGGATTGCCGCATCACGAGACACTGACCGTGATGGCTCACGGCGTCCGGTGGGTCGACCAGCAGTGGCTCGCGCAGCTGACCTTTTACGAACTGTTCCGAGCGGGGGGCCTGCGTCTGATCTTCCTGACGCACGTGGCGCTGATTGCATCGTCGTTCGCGATCGCGCTCGTCGCGGCGCGGCGCCGTGGTGGATCGCCGATGGCGGTCTTCGGGGTTGCAAGCCTCTGCTTCTTCGTGGCGCCGTGGGGGTGGCAGTTGCGGGCGCAGTCGTTCGCGCCCCTGCTCTTCGTGCTCGTGCTTGCGGTGCTCGTCGCCGACGAGCGGCGATCCTCAAATCGTGTCTTTGTGACGCTGCCCCTGCTCGCGCTTTGGGCGAACCTGCACGGGTCGGTCGTACTGGGCGCCCTGCTCGTCGCCATCTACGGCGGCTTCTTGCTCCTGCGCAGGTCCGGCCGCGAGACGGCGAAGGGCGCGGCGCTGATGACGCTCGCCCCTGCGTGCGTGCTGTGCTCGCCGTACGGCCTCTCGCTGGTGGGCTACTACAGGGAGCTGCTCGTCAATCCGCCGTTCGGAAGGATCGTCGACGAATGGACGGCGCCGACGCCCGAAGCCCGGACGGCTCTTTTCTATGGGCTCGCGTTCGTCACCGTGTGGGCGCTAGGACGGCACGGGAGCCGCCTGACGCGGTTCGAGCGGGTCGTGATCCTCGTGACCCTCGCTTCGGCGATTCACGCGACGCGGAACATCTTGTGGTTCGGCCTCGCCGCGCTCGTGCTGGTACCGGTTCTGTTCACGCGAGGAAGCGAACCCGGACGGCGGGGAGCGAACGCTGCCGCCCGCGTCGGGTTGAGCGCCGCGCTGATCGCGACACTGGTCGTGCTGCTCGTCGTCATCGCGACGAAGCCCTCGAACTGGTACCGGAGTTTCTGGCCGAGCCAGACCGCCGTCACGGCCGTCGCAGCAGCTACGGACGATCCCGCGACACGAGTATTCGCAAGCGACCGCGACGCCGACTGGCTGCTGTGGCGGCTGCCGCAGCTACGCGGCCGAGTCGCCTTCGACATCCGCTTCGAGCTGAACACCGCCTCGCAGATTCGCCGGCTGCAGCGCTACTTCGACCGCACCGGCCCGAGCTGGCAGTCCGTGGCTCGCGGTTATGACGTCGTCGTGCTCAACCGGAAGGACGACCGCGTGCGTCGAGCGCTCCTCGACAGCAAGCGGTTTCGTCAGGTCCACCGCGACGAGGACCTGACGGTCCTCGCAACGCCGTGATGGTCGTACGCGTCAACGCGCCGGGGGTAGCCGAGGAGCTTCAGGCCGCCCTCCGCCGCGCTGGGTGCCTCTCCCATGTGCGGAACGGGGTCGAGCTCTCGATTTCTCACCCCCTCGCGAACGACGACGACGAAGCAGCGACTGAGATCGCATTCTTCGTTCGGGCCTGGCAACGACGTGCCGCCGCCGACCTCGAGCTCGTGTACGAGGCGTGAGCTCCGACCACCGAGGGGCGCTAGGCTAGACAGACCAAAGGCCCGCCTGGCCGCCCCAGTGTGCCTACGTGATTCAGATCCGTCTCAACGATGCTGCTGCGCTCGAGGAGCTGCGTTCAACCCTCGCAGCGTCCGACTACTCGACCGCCCGCGTCGACGCGGCCACGTTGCTCGTAACCCATCCGCTGTCGATCGACGAAGACGAGGCGCGGATCGAGCTGGCCTTCTATTTGAAGGCCTGGGCCATCACTCATCCCGGAGTGGAGGCCGAGCTCATCGGCTGACCGCAAGACCTCCGACGGTCTCAGTCGCGTGTCTACGTCAGGCGACTTCGAAGAACGGGTTCACGACGAGCCCGTGCTGGTAGGCGAATCGCGTCGCTTCCGTGCGGTTCGAGACATCGAGCTTGCGGTAGATGTTCGTCAGGTGGAACTTCACCGTCTGCTCGGTGATGAACAGGTCGGCCGCGATCTGCTTGTTCGACTTCCCCTGAGCCAGCGCTCGTAGCACGCGGAGCTCGGACTCGGTGATGCCCGCGGTCTTCGCAGCCGTGTCCTCCGACGACTCCGTGGAACCGAGAACCTGGAAGACGGTCTCCTTCGCGATCTGTCGGAGCGCGGAGGCGAGGTCACCCGGGTCGACATGCTTGACGACGAAGGCGGCCGCACCCTGCTCCAGGGCAGTCCGGATCTGCTCGGGCTCGTCGATGCCGGACAGCATCACGACCTTGACCCGGGGAAACCGCTCGCGAATCTTCGTGAGGCACGCGAGCCCGTCCATCTGCGGCATCCGAATGTCCAGAAGCACGATGTCGGGCTGAGTGCGCTCGATCAACGGCAGTGCCTCGGCGCCCGAGGCTGCCTGACCGACGAACTCGATGCCTTCCGCATTCTCGAGCGTCAATCGAAGGGCATCGAGGATTAGTTGATGGTCGTCGATAGCGACCACTCTCAGTTGTGCCACCGCCGCAGACCTCTCTCGAATGGCCCCGAAGGGCCCGCCAATACTCTCCCGGCACGGATGGTAGGACGATTAGCGCGTTTTGTGAAGCCCCTGCTGCCTGGCGGCTGCGCTTACGCGCGGAAGCCGAAGCCCGAGGCCTGCGCCAGGCGGATCATCCAGGTGCCCACGAGGAACTCGTAAACGAGCACCGGAAACGCAACCAAGAAGACGCTGGTCAGGCCCGCCGCGGGAACGCCGCTCTGGGCGACCCAGCTCATGGCGGGACTCACGGACTTGACGACCATGAAGGCCACGACCAGGTGGACGAGGAGCCGGCGGAAGCTCCACGGCATCAGCTTCGGGAAACGGACGTTGAACCACATGGCGACTGCTGCCGAGCCTAGGGCCAGGCAGACGAGAAACGCTGGGATGCTCACGGTTTCACCCTCCTGGGCGGGAGGTCCTGGGGAGCGCTCACGGTAGCTATTCCGGCAGGGCCTGTGATCGAAACGTCTGGCATAGAAGCCTTCATCGGCGCAGCGAACCCGAACCTGTAGTGCCGGTGGTTCGGCGTCCTCCGGCGTACCCCTGCACACGACCAAAGAACGGGGCAATCACGTCGTTCAGGGGGCGTCGCGCGCTACGCGCCGTTCCTAGAGTTGAGTCGCGTGAGTGCCCACGCCTCATTCGACCAGCAACCCGGCTGGCGCAGCCCGTTCCGTCGCATCGAGTGGGTTCTCGACCGGTCCGATGCCGGACAATCAGCGTCCGGTGCGTGGGTTCGTGCCGTTCTGGGGTTGCTGTTCGCTGGATACGGGATCGCGCTCCTGGCGATGGAGGCGGCACACGACAATCTCACGCCGCTGCCGCTCTTCTTCCTGATCTTCGCGGCGCCGATGTTCACGAACCGGCTCGGCAGGTTCGGTCGCTACTTCCTGCCGGTGTTCGCAGGGCTCGTCGCGTACGGCGCCGCCGCCAACTACGCGGCGCGCTTCAAGCTCCACGTCCACTACACGCAGCAGATCGACGTCGATCGCCTGCTGGCCGGTGGCAGCGAGGTGCCAACGGCGTGGCTGCAGCACCACCTCTACCACGGACACACCGGTCCGCTCGAGGCCATTGCGGTCGCGGCCTACGCCGGGCACTTCCTCGTCCCGCTGGCGCTCGGGCTCGGACTCGTACTGATCGGCCGGACGCGGACCTTCAACCTGCTCACGTTCTCGGTCCTGATCGCAGCGATGGCGGCGATGGTCGTCTTCATCCTGATGCCGACCGCACCTCCATGGCTCGCCGCTCAGGACGGCTACGTCGACGGCGTCCACCACATACTCAAACGGGCGCTCTTCGACCTGCACATGTCGTCGCTCGGAGCGGTCGAGGGAGACCCGACGAAGTACGACGTAACCGCTGCGGTGCCGTCGCTGCACACCACGTTTCCGTGCCTCTGCCTGCTCGCAGCTCGACATGCGCGGTTGCCTCGCTGGGTGATCGGGCTACTCGCGTTGAACCTGCTGGCCGTCGTCTTCTCGATCGTCTACACGGGTGAGCACTACGTGGTTGACGCCCTTGCCGGAGCGCTGCTCGCGGTGGGGGCCTGGACTCTCGTCCAACGACTCGAGTCGCGTGCAGAACGCCGGCGCGCAGGCGCCTAGGCGCGGCTGCGCAGCAGGAAGATCATCGTTGGGTTGGCGGGCTGCAACGCCTGCAGCACCGGCGCCGGCGCGGAGCAGAGCAACCTCGTCGCCGGGCTCATCGTCTCGAGCTCGCGGAGGACGCGCATCGCGGCGATCGTCGCGTCCTCGTGGTGAAAGCCCGCCTGCTCGAACAGCCGCGTCGCCCGGCCACGCGTCGGCAGGTTGCAGTCGTAATGCGACCCGCGGCGCGAGACACGGACGTACGGGTCGCGCAGCCCGGCCGGGATCCAGCTCAGGAACGGCAGGCGGAAGTGCGGCTCGACGAGGCCCCAGCGGTTCGGGACTGCGAGGTAGCAGACCCCGCCGGGCGCGAGCACGCGGCGGATCTCGCCGAGGTGGTGCAGCTGCGCGGCGCGGTCACCGACATGCTCGATCACGTGGTTCGAGAGCACGACGTCGAACGCGTCGTCCGCGAAGGGCAGCTCGGTGCCGGTGACCGGCTTGAAGCGGTAGCCCTCGTTCGTCTGCCGCTGGTCGTTGACGTCGACCGCCCAGACCTCGCCCTCTTCGCCGACGAAGCCGCGGAGGTTGCTGGCGATGTGCCCGGAGCCGGCGCCGATGTCGAGCAGGCGCGCGCCCTTCAGCGGGCGGGCGGACTCGACCAGGCGGGCGATCTTCTGCGCTTTCAGCCGCCGCGAGTCGCTATCGAGGATCGCGTGCGGCTGCCGCTCGAGGGCCTCGGTCACGGAACCCGTCTTAGCAGGCTAGGCGGCTGCAGCCGGCGCCAGCGGGCGCTGCGGCAGCAGGTCGTTGCGGCCGGTCACGTCGGCGTAGGTCTCGAGGGTCTTGTCGATCACGCGCTCCCAGCCGCAGAGCTCGCTGATCCACTCGCGGGCGTTGCGGCCGAGGCGGTCGCGCAACGCCTTGTCGGCGAGCAGGCGGTCGATCGCGGCCCGTAGCGCCTGCGGGTCGCCGGGTTCGACGAGCAGGCCGGTCTCGCCGTCCCGCACTAGGCCGAGCAGCCCGCCGGTCGCGCCGGCGACGACTGGCTTGCCGTGCGCCATCGCTTCGGCGCAGACGACGCCGAAGCCCTCGCTGCGCGACGGGACGACGACCACGGCGGCGCGGTCGTAGCGGTCCATCAGCTCGGCGCGCGAGATGAAGCCGAGCGCGTCCGGGAAGAGGTGGCGCAGCGGCCCGTCGCCGGAGACCACGAGGTTGAGGCCCTCGCGCGCGGCGGCCAGGTCCTCGACGCCCTTCTCGGGCGAGAGGCGGCCGGTGTAGAAGACCTCCGTCGGGTCGAGCTCGACGCCAGGCTGCTCGGGGATCTCGATCCCGACGGGAATGAAGCGGATGTTCCGGATCCCGGCCTTCTGTGCCGAGGCGACGAGCGCCTCGGAGATGCAGATCGTCGCCCTGGCCCGGTGGCAGACCGCCCGCACGAGCCACGGCACACGCCGCATCAGGAAGAAGTCGTCGAGCACTCCGCCCGAGATCGAGCCGAGCAGGCTGACGACGAACGGCTTGCCCGAGAAGAGCGCGACCACGCCGCCGGCGAGCCACTGGGCGTGCACGAAGTCGGCATCCTTCGCGGCGCGCCGCAGCGCGCGAATCATCGAGAGCGCGAGCAGCGGCGCGATCCACGGCCGGCGCTTGACCGCGTGGATGATCCCCCCGCCGTTGTAGGCGACTCCGTAGTCGTTGTAGACGCCCGGGTGCACGACCTCGACGTCGAGCCCGCGGGCGCGCAGGCGCTCGACCGGATCGGAGACGAAACGGCCGGCGAAATCGTCGGCATGGCGCGGGTACGAGGTCGTGAAGAAGACGACCTTCAGCGGCCTCGGTTCGGCGGCCGCCGCGCGGCGTCGAAGCCGCAGCGGGAACCGGGTCGCGGTCGGGGCGCTCATTGCCCCGCATATCGGCACCGATCCTCCCTGACTTGAGGGATCCGGCCTCGGCGCCGATTAGCCTCCTGTGGATGTGGAATCGGGCGGCCAGATGAGGCGGGCGGCACGGCCTGCGGTCACGCTCGCGCTGACCCTCGCGTGCGCGGCCTACCTGGTCTGGAAGATCGACCTCGGCCAGACGCTGCACGTGCTCGGCGAGGTACAGCTCGCGTACTTCGCGGCGGCCCTCGCGCTGCTCTTCGCGACCATCCCCCCGCTCGCCTGGCGCTGGCGGCTGCTACTGCGGGCGCGCGGGATCGACGACGGGCTCGGCTGGCTGATGCGGGCCTACCTCGTCTCGTACGCGGCCGGCCAGGTGCTGCCGACCTCACTCGGCGGCGACGCGACCCGGATCTTCGAGACCACGCGCCGCCATCCCGGCCGCGGTGGCGCTGTCGCCGGCTCGGTGCTGCTCGAGCGCGTGCTCGGCGGCTTCGCGACGCTCGTGCTGGCTGCCCTCGGCTTCGTGCTCGCGTACGGGCAGTACGACGTCGGCGCCTACCTCTGGATCGAGCTCGCCTTCGTGGTGGCAGCAGCCCTCGCGAGCGTCGTGCTCTTTTCACGCAGGGCCAGACCGCTGTTGGCACGGTTCGTGCCGGTGCTCCGACGTGTGTGGCTCGAGCGGCCCGTCCGCTCGGTCTACGAGGAGATGCACGCGTACCGAGACGACCGCCGGGTGCTCGGGATCGCGTTCACCGCCACGCTGGGTCTCCAGACCGTGCGAGTGCTGACCATCTGGCTCGCCGCGGAAGCGGTCGGCGTCGACCTCTCGCCGCGGCCCTTCTTCGTGATGGGCCCGCTGCTCTTCCTGGTGATGCTGGTGCCGTTCACCATCAACGGGTTCGCCCTGCGCGAGACGTTCTTCGTCAGCTTCCTCGGCAAGCTCGGCGTCGATCCCGACGCTGCGTTCGCAACGGGCTTCCTCTTCTTCCTGCTCTCCACGGCGCTCGCCCTGCCGGGCGCCACCATCCTCGTCTGGCAGGGCTTCCGCCGCGCGCCGGTACCGAAAGCCCGCACCGAGCCCTAGCGATCGCATCCAAGTCCGGGGTTGCATCTTGGGCCCGGATGTCGGACTCTAGTGGGGGTCCTGAGAGGGGGTGAGGTCACGGCTGTAGGCGTGGCAAAAAGCGAACAGCAGTTCAGAGTGCATCCGCGGGCGACCGCCGGGCAG